>NZ_JABULD010000533.1:0-15914 GCF_014060985.1 Pseudomonas sp. MD195_PC81_125 | reverse complement strand
AGCTCCCACAAGGTTTTGTGTCGTTCTCCGCATTTGCGGTGCATCCAATACCTGTGGGAGCTGGCTTGCCAGCGATGAGGCCAGTGGCCTCAGCACATAATCAAGCTTGCGGCCAGAATGCGCGAATCCCCGCTACACCTTGAGCGCCAACACCCCAAGCCTTCTCGCGCTCCGCCGGGCCAACGCCGCCGAGCAAGAACACCGGCTTGCTGAAACCCTCGATCAACGTCAACGCTTGCTCCCAACCCAACGGCTGCGCATCCGGATGGGTCAGGGTCGGCTGTACCGGCGACAGGGTGACGAAGTCCACGCCCATCTGTTCGGCCAGCGCCAGCTCTTCAGCGTTATGGCACGAAGCCGCGAGCCAGCGCTCCGCCGGCAACGGGCGCCCCCGCTTCGGCGTATTTGCGCAGTTGCGCGGCGGTGATGTGCCAGCCGGCGGCCGGGAAATCGCCAAGCCACTCGAACGGCCCCTTGATCATCAACTGCGCCTTGCCAGCACACAGGCCGACCGCATCCACCGCCAGGTCTCGATATTTGGGGTCATAGCCGTTCGGTGCACGCAGTTGAATCAGTTTGATCCCGCCGGCAATTGCCTTCTGAATGCCGCGCAGCAGGGCCGGGGCTTCCAGATCTTCCGGGGTGATCAAGTATTCGCCGGGCAAACGCGCAGCAGCGACAATCGGCTGGTTGGCGGCCGGGAACTCGTAGTTCAGCAGATCCTTGGCGCTGACCCAGGCCAGTGGCTGACCTTCGGCACCGTGCGGTTCGCCGCTGAACTGCGACACTTCCCAGACATCCAGCAACACCTGCTTGTCGGGGTAATCATGGCGGACCTTGATCAGCGGACGAGCAGCGCCGACAACAATGCCCAGCTCTTCGTGCAGCTCGCGCGCCAGGGCGCTTTCGACGGATTCATCAGCCTCGACCTTGCCACCGGGAAACTCCCACAGACCTCCCTGATGCTGGGTATCGGCACGACGGGCGATGAGGATTTTGCCACTGTCGTCACGAATGACGGCAGCGGCGACGTGTACGCGTTTCACGGATTCAACTCCTCCAGTCCAGCCATTTGCCACGCCTTGAAGGCGGGCCATTGGTAGACGGTTTCAACATAGGCTTGATCAACCGCCGGTAACGGCACCTGGTAAGTTCGCAGACGCACGGCGATCGGCGCGAAGAACGCGTCAGCCAGGCTCACTCGGCCAAACAGATACGGCCCGGGCTCCGTGGCGGCGGCGCGGCATTCAGCCCACAACGCGAGCATGCGTTCGATATCGACCTTCACCTCCGGCGGTACCGGGTTGAGCGGAGCATCGTGGCTCAGGTTGAACGGCATGTGATTGCGCATGGCGAAAAAGCCACTGTGCATCTGCGCACACGCAGAGCGGGCCTGCGCGCGAGCGAATAGATCGCTCGGCCAGAGCTGTTCGGCCGGGAACTGCTCGGCCAGGTATTCGGCAATCGCCAGAGAGTCGGCGATGGTGCCGCGAGAGGTTTGCAGCAACGGCACCTTGGCGGTCGGCGAATGCTTGAGCAGCCGCTCGCGGGTGTCGGGCCTGCCGAGCTTGATCAGTTCTTCGCTGTAAGGGGCGCCGGTCAGTTCCAGCGCCAGGGCGGCGCGCAAGGACCAGGAGGACAGCAGTTTGTCGCCGATGATCAGGTGCAGGGACATGGTGTGGCGCCTTTTCGTCAGTGGAAAGCTTCAAGACTTGTGGTGAACGGTCCGACGCTTTCGCGGGCAAGCCCGCTCCCACAGTAGTTTCGGTCGTGCACAAATCTCGTGTACACCACAGAACCCTGTGGGAGCGGGCTTGCCCGCGAAGAGGCCGGCAGCCCACCCTCACCCTTTGGATCAGGTGCGGTATTCGGCGTTGATCTTCACATACTCATGCGACAGGTCGGTGGTCCAGATGGTTTCGCTGCAATCGCCGCGACCCAGCTCGATACGGATGGTGATCTCTTCCTGCTGCATCACCGCCGAACCCTGCGCTTCAGTGTAGGTCTCGGCACGGGCGCCACGGCTGGCAATGCACACGTCGCCGAGGAACACGTCGATCTTGCTCACATCCAGGTTCGGCACGCCGGCACGGCCGACAGCGGCCAGAATACGGCCCCAGTTCGGGTCGGAAGCGAACAGCGCGGTCTTGATCAGCGGCGAGTGGGCCACGGTGTAACCGACGTCCAGGCATTCCTGATGATTGCCGCCACCGTTGACTTCAACGGTGACGAACTTGGTCGCGCCTTCGCCGTCACGCACGATGGCCTGGGCCACGTCCATGCACACTTCGAACACCGCCTGTTTCAGCTTGGCGAACAGCTCGCCTTCGGCGCGGGTGATTTCCGGCAGGGCAGCCTTGCCGGTGGCAATCAGCATGCAGCAGTCGTTGGTCGAGGTGTCGCCGTCGATGGTGATGCGGTTGAACGACTTGTTTGCACCGTCCAGCATCAGGTTGTGCAGCACGTCGCGGGAGACTTTGGCGTCGGTGGCGATGTAGCCGAGCATGGTCGCCATGTTCGGGCGAATCATGCCGGCGCCTTTGCTGATGCCGGTAACGGTGATGGTCACGCCGTCATGCTGGAACTGGCGACTGGCGCCCTTGGGCAGGGTATCGGTGGTCATGATGCCGGTGGCGGCCGCTTCCCAGTTGTTTTCCGACAGATCATCCAGCGCCGCTTGCAGCGCGCCTTCGATCTTCTCGACCGGCAGCGGCTCACCGATCACACCGGTGGAATACGGCAGGATCTGGCTGGCATCGACACCGGTCAGCTCGGCCAGTTTGGCGGTGGTGCGCTCGGCAGCCGCCAGACCCGGCTCACCGGTACCGGCGTTGGCGTTACCGGTGTTGGTCAGCAGGTAACGCACGGCGTTCTGCACACGTTTTTTCGCCAGGATTACCGGCGCGGCGCAAAAGGCATTCAACGTGAACACGCCGGCCACGGTCGAACCTTCGGCACAGCGCATCACTACCACATCCTTGCGCCCGGGGCGCTTGATGCCGGCCGAGGCGATACCGAGTTCAAAACCGGCAACCGGGTGCAACGTTGGCAAAGGACCAAGACCAACAGCCATGAATGCGCTCCTTACTCAATGATGTCAGCACCGCTCACAGGGATGGCGGTGGTGTAAATGGCAAAACGCCGCGACGGCAGGAGCCGGTCGCGGCGCGGGTATTTCAGCGATTGAAACGGGGTTTACTGGATCTGCCCGTGGCAATGCTTGAATTTCTTGCCCGAACCGCAGTAGCACAGTTCGTTGCGGCCCAGCTTCTGCTCGTTGCGCACCGGCGCGGTGGCAAGGGCTACATCGACCTCTTCACCCAACACTTCCGGCTGCTCCAGACCCGGGGCCTCGGCGTGTTCGAACTGCATGCGCGCGGCCAGTGCTTCGGCTTCCTCACGCAGGCGTTGCTCTTCGGCTTCCGGATCTTCGCGGCGTACCTGAACGTGCGACAGCACACGGATCGAGTCGCGCTTGATCGAATCCAGCAGCTCGGAGAACAGCGTGAACGACTCGCGCTTGTATTCCTGCTTCGGGTTCTTCTGGGCGTAGCCACGCAGGTGGATGCCGTGACGCAGGTGATCCATGGTCGACAGGTGGTCTTTCCACAGATCGTCCAGCACGCGCAGAACGATTTGTTTCTCGAACGAGCGCAGTGCTTCGGCACCGGCCTGATCTTCTTTCTCGTTGTACGCCGCCATCAGCTCGACCACCAGCTTCTCGCGCAGGGTCTCTTCGTACAGGTGATCGTCTTCGTCGAGCCATTGCTGGATCGGCAATTTCACCCCGAAGTCGCTGGCAATCGACGCTTCCAGACCGGCCACGTCCCACTGCTCTGGCAGCGATTGCGGCGGAATGTGCGCGCTGACGGTGGCGTTGAGCACGTCCTGACGGAAATCGGCGATGGTTTCACCGATGTTGTCGGCGGCCAGCAACGTGTTACGCATGTGATAGATCACTTTACGCTGTTCGTTGTTGACGTCGTCGAACTCGAGCAGTTGCTTGCGGATGTCGAAGTTGCGGCCTTCAACCTTGCGCTGCGCCTTCTCGATCGCGTTGGTCACCATGCGGTGTTCGATCGCTTCGCCCGGCTGCATGCCCAGGGCTTTCATGAAGTTCTTCACCCGGTCAGAGGCGAAGATGCGCATCAGGCTGTCTTCCAGCGACAGGTAGAAGCGGCTGGAACCGGCATCGCCCTGACGGCCAGCACGGCCACGCAGCTGGTTGTCGATACGACGGGATTCGTGACGCTCGGAGGCGATCACCTGCAGACCGCCGGACTCCAGCACTTGCTGGTGACGCTTCTGCCAGTCGGCCTTGATCTGGGCGATCTGCTCGGGGCTCGGGTTTTCCAGCGCCGCGACTTCCACTTCCCAGTTGCCGCCCAGCAGGATGTCGGTACCACGACCGGCCATGTTGGTGGCGATGGTCAGGGCGCCCGGACGACCGGCTTGCGCAATGATCTCGGCTTCTTTTTCGTGGAACTTGGCGTTCAGTACCTTGTGTTCGATACCTTCCTTGTTGAGCAGGCTGGACACGTGCTCGGAGGTTTCGATGGTCGCGGTACCCACCAGGATCGGACGGCCCTGGGCCATGCCTTCCTTGATGTCGTTGATGATCGCCGCGTATTTCTCTTCGGCGGTCAGGAACACCAGGTCGTTGTAGTCTTTACGCGCCAACGGCTTGTTCGGCGGAATGACCATGACCTGCAGGCCGTAGATCTGGTGGAATTCGAACGCTTCGGTGTCAGCGGTACCGGTCATGCCGGACAGCTTGGTGTACAGACGGAAGTAGTTCTGGAACGTGGTCGAGGCCAGGGTCTGGCTCTCGGCCTGGATGTTCAGACCTTCCTTGGCTTCGATGGCCTGGTGCAGGCCTTCGGACAGACGACGACCCGGCATGGTACGACCGGTGTGTTCGTCGACCAGTACGACCTGACCGTCCTGCACAATGTATTCGACGTTGCGGTGGAACAGTTTGTGCGCACGCAGACCCGAATAAACGTGGGTCAGCAGGCCCAGGTTATGCGCCGAGTACAGGCTCTCGCCTTCGGCCAGCAGGCCGACGCCGGTGAGCATTTCTTCGATGTACTGGTGACCGGCTTCGTTGAGTTCGACCTGACGGGTCTTCTCGTCGATGGTGTAGTGGCCGGCCTTGGTGACCTGGCCTTCGACTTCTTCGACGTGCAGTTCCAGCTGCGGGATCAGTTTGTTGATCTCCATGTACAGCTTGGAACTGTCCTCGGCCTGACCGGAAATGATCAGCGGGGTACGGGCTTCGTCGATGAGGATGGAGTCGACTTCGTCGATCACGGCAAAATTGAGTTCGCGCTGGAATTTCTCTTCCATGCTGAACGCCATGTTGTCGCGCAGGTAGTCGAAACCGAATTCGTTGTTGGTGCCGTAGGTGATGTCGGCAGCGTAGGCGGCGCGCTTCTCTTCCGGCGGCTGGAACGGCGTCACGACGCCGACGGTCAGGCCGAGGAATTCATACAGCGGACGCATCCAGTTGGCGTCGCGGCGGGCCAGGTAGTCGTTCACGGTCACAACATGCACGCCCTTGCCGGACAGCGCGTTGAGGTAAACGCCCAGGGTGGCCACGAGGGTTTTACCCTCGCCGGTACGCATCTCGCAATCATGCCTTCATGCAAGGTCATGCCGCCGATCAACTGGACGTCGAAGTGGCGCATGCCCATGACGCGCTTGCCGGCTTCACGGGCGACCGCGAAGGCTTCAGGCAACAGCTTGTCGAGGGATTCCCCTTTGGCGATACGGGCCTTGAACTCGTTGGTCTTGGCACGCAATTGATCGTCCGAAAGGGCCACCATTTGCTCTTCGAAGGCATTGACGAGCTGCACCGTCTTGAGCATGCGTTTGACTTCACGCTCGTTCTTGCTTCCAAAAAGTTTCTTTAACAAAGGCGCAAACATATCGGCAGGATCTTCCACACTAAAGGGATGGAGGGCGGCCCCGTGAGTCGCCCGTGCAGCCCTCATGGCCGCATGCGAACGAGCATTCTACCCGGAAACGGTGGTGAGGAAAGTGGCGATATTCCACGATGCTGGCACTGCGCATTGACGGGGCTCACTTAAAATAAGGGCGTTTTGCTCAACTTCAACCCATCAAGGCAAGAAGTTAGTTGTTGATTTAATGGGTAAAGCAGGGACAAAAGCAATGGGCGAGTGGTTCCGTCGCTTTCTGCTACCATGCGCGTCTGTTACTTCAGGTGTTCGATCATGGCATTTCGCCCCCTTACAGCCAGAGCGCCCGCCGTTCTGCTACGCGAAGCCAAGCCGCTCAAAGCCATTCTCGGCCATGCCCAACGCCTCGCTCATCTGCAACGCCTGCTTGAAAGCCAGCTGCAACCGGCCGCCCGCACACATTGCCATGTGGCCAAGTGGCGTGAAGGTCAATTGACGCTGGTGGTGACCGACGGGCACTGGGCGACGCGCCTGCGTTACCAGCAAAAACGCCTGCAACGCCAACTGCAGCTGTTCGAAGAATTCGCCAACCTGACGCGCATCCTGTTCCGCGTGCAACCGCCGCTGGTCCAGCATCGGCCAGGCGGACACTCAATGGATCTGTCCACAGATGCGGCGCAGACCATTCAGTCGACGGCCGACGGGATCAGCGATCCTGGCCTGCGTGCAGCGCTTGAGCGTCTGGCGGCGCACGCCAAAGACAAGACCTGAAGCAAAAGCAAAAGATCGCAGCCTGCGGCAGCTCCTACATTGGGATCGGTGTCAGACGGACAACAGGGCTTACACCGAGGCCAGGACCAGATGCATGTACCGCGTCAGAATCCCGAGCATGTCCTGTTCGGCCAAAGGCTCGGCGTCGTTGAGCAGGCCCTGATATTCCATCCGTCCGATAATCGCCGTCAACACTTTGGCATCCTGTTGCGGTTCACGCGAGCCCAGGACCTGGAACAACTGGCAGGTGCCCTGCAGCAGGATCTGCTGGTGGGAGCGCACCAGATCCGCCAGGCGCGGGTTGAGCAGTGCTTCCTGGCGGAACGCCTGCTCGGCCATCAGGTGCTCGCGACGGTTGACCAGTTGCCGGTGCACATAGTCGGCCATCAGCCGCGCGATGTCGTCGGCCAGTTGCGAGCGCGACTCGGGGCTGCCGTCGCCACTGACGACCATCTCGCGCAGCAGGCCTTCGTTGTTGATCCACAGCTTGGCCATGTAGGCCGCGCTGCGTTCGACGTATTGGGCGAAGGTATCGGTGAGCAGGTCATCGATGTCCTTGAAGTAATAGGTGGTGGCCGACAGCGGCACACCGGCCTCGGCCGCCACGGCCCGGTGGCGCACGGCGCGCACGCCGTCGCGCACGACAATGCGCATCGCCGCGTCGAGAATGTCCTGTCGACGCTGCTCACTGCCCTGTCGGCTGGCCTTGCGGCCCTGGTACTGAACACTTTCAGCGACCGCAGTGGCGATACCCGCTGCACCTTCTTGAGCGATTGCAACCATCACGACTGGACTTCCTCTGCTATTGCAAAATTAACCAATTGATACATTTGTACCAGACAGGCAATAAAAAGCCGCCTGTTTTAGGCGGCTTTTTAACTGAAACGTTTACGCTTGCGGTCGCATGTGCGGGAACAGGATCACATCGCGGATCGATGGCGAGTTGGTCAGCAACATCACCAGACGGTCGATGCCGATACCTTCACCAGCCGTTGGCGGCATGCCGTACTCCAGCGCGCGCACGAAGTCGGCGTCGTAATGCATGGCTTCGTCGTCGCCGGCGTCCTTGTCGGCCACCTGCGCCATGAAGCGCTCGGCCTGGTCTTCCGCGTCGTTCAACTCGGAGTAGGCGTTGGCGATTTCACGGCCGCCGATGAACAGCTCGAAACGGTCGGTAACGTTCGGGTTCTCGTCGTTACGACGAGCCAGCGGCGACACTTCGAACGGGTACTGAGTGATGAAGTGCGGCTGCTCCAGCTTGTGCTCGACCAGTTCTTCGAAAATCATCACCTGCAATTTGCCCAGACCTTCGAAGCCCAGCACCTTGGCGCCGGCCTTCTTGGCGATCGCGCGCGCCTTGTCGATGTCGTTCAGGTCATCGGCAGTCAGCTCAGGGTTGTACTTGAGGATCGAGTCGAACACCGACAGACGGGCAAACGGCTCACCGAAGTGGAACACCTTGTCGCCGTACGGCACGTCGGTGCTGCCCAGCACCAGTTGCGCCAATTCACGGAACAGCTCTTCGGTCAGGTCCATGTTGTCTTCGTAGTCGGCGTAAGCTGGTAGAACTCCAACATGGTGAATTCAGGGTTGTGACGCGTCGAAACACCTTCGTTACGGAAGTTGCGGTTGATCTCGAACACTTTCTCGAAACCGCCAACCACCAGACGCTTGAGGTACAGCTCAGGCGCAATACGCAGGAACATTTCCATGTCCAGCGCGTTGTGGTGGGTTTCGAACGGCTTGGCCGCTGCGCCGCCAGGAATGGTCTGCAGCATCGGCGTTTCGACTTCGAGGAAGTCGCGCTTCATCAGGAAGCTGCGGATGTGCGCGATCACTTGCGAACGCACGCGGAAGGTCTGGCGTACTTCTTCGTTGACGATCAGGTCAACGTAACGCTGACGGTAGCGCTGCTCGGTGTCGGTCAGGCCGTGGTGCTTGTCCGGCAGCGGGCGCAGCGACTTGGTCAGCAGGCGCACGTTGGTCATTTCGACGTACAGGTCGCCCTTGCCGGAACGCGCCAGGGTGCCTTCGGCGGCAATGATGTCGCCCATGTCCCAGGTCTTGACGGCGGCCAGGGTGTCTTCGGACAGGGTCTTGCGGTTGACGTAGACCTGGATGCGCCCGGTCATGTCCTGGATCACCATGAACGAGCCACGGTTAAGCATGATGCGACCGGCAACCTTGACCGGGATTGCAGCCTCGGCCAGCTCTTCCTTGGTCTTGTCCGCGTATTTCTTCTGCAGATCTTCGCAGTAGTTTTCGCGGCGGAAGTCGTTCGGGAAGGCGTTGCCCTTGGCGCGCTCGGCAGCCAGCTTTTCCTTGCGCAGGGCGATCAGGGAGTTTTCTTCCTGTTGCAGGGCTTGCGGGTCGAGTTGTTGGTCGCTCATGTCTTCAGATATTCCATCAGGTTCGTTGCCCCCGGGCCTGGCGGCCCGGGAATCGCCAGCAGGGCTGGCTCCTACAGGGATCGCGTTGCATCAGCGATCCTGTGTGCGTCTGTTACAGCCCCGATTTCAGGCTGGCTTCCAGGTATTCGTCGATATCGCCGTCGAGTACCTTGTCGCAGTCGCTGCGTTCGATGTTGGTGCGCAAGTCCTTGATCCGCGACGCGTCGAGCACGTACGAACGGATCTGGTGACCCCAGCCGATGTCCGACTTGGTGTCTTCCAGCGCCTGGGAAGCGGCGTTGCGCTTCTGCATTTCCTGCTCGTACAACTTGGCCCGCAGCATTTTCATCGCGGTGTCCTTGTTGGCGTGCTGGGAACGTTCGTTCTGGCAGCTGACCACGGTGTTGGTCGGTACGTGGGTGATACGTACGGCCGAGTCGGTGGTGTTTACGTGCTGACCACCGGCACCGGATGAACGATAGGTGTCAATCCGCAGGTCTGCCGGGTTGATTTCGATTTCGACCTTGTCGTCGATCTCTGGCGAGACGAAAACCGCAGAAAACGAAGTGTGGCGACGGTTGCCGGAGTCGAACGGGCTCTTGCGCACCAGACGGTGCACGCCGATCTCGGTGCGCAGCCAGCCAAAGGCGTATTCGCCCTTGATGTGCACGGTCGCACCTTTGATACCGGCGACTTCACCGGCCGACAGCTCCATGATGGTCGCGTCGAAACCGCGTTTGTCCGCCCAGCGCAGGTACATGCGCAGGAGGATGTTGGCCCAGTCCTGGGCCTCGGTGCCGCCGGAACCGGCCTGGATGTCCAGGTAGGCGTTGTTCGGGTCCATCTCGTGGCTGAACATGCGGCGGAATTCAAGCTTGGCCAGTGACTCTTCAAGCCCTTGAAGCAGTTCAACGACGTCGTTTACCGCGCCTTCGTCGTTTTCTTCAACGGCCATGTCGAGCAGCTCGCGGGAATCGGCCAGACCGCTGGACAGCTCATCCAGGGTGTCGACGATCTGCGCCAGCGATGCTCGCTCGCGGCCCAGTTCCTGGGCGTATTCAGGTTTGTTCCAGACTGCAGGATCTTCAAGCTCGCGATTGACTTCGATCAGACGCTCATGCTTTTGATCGTAGTCAAAGATACCCCCGAATAGTTTCGGAGCGCTCGGACAGGTCCTTGATGGTGTTCAGGATCGGGTTGATTTCCATGACGGGCAGCACTCGTTGGCGAACTTTTGAAAGCCGGCGAGTATAACGTAATCACGCGGTCACGGCAGCCCGTCTGGCGGCTGTCGGGGTGAATCACTTGACACATTGCCCTGTAGGAGCTGCCGCAGGCTGCGATCTTTTGATTTTTGCATTTTTAAAGATCAAAAAGATCGCAGCCTGCGGCAGCTCCTACAGCAATTGATGGGTTACTCGATACCTACCTGGTTACGGCCATTGTTTTTCGCCTGATACAACCCACGATCCGCCGCCGAAATCAGCAACCGGCAGTCGCTGCCCGCCTGCGGCACCATGGTCGCCAGGCCGATGCTGATGGTCAGGCTCGCCCCTTCGCTCGGGGTATTGTGCGGAATCTTCAGCGCCGCCACGGTCTGGCGCAGCTTCTCTGCCACCAGCCGGGCACCGCCCGGCGAGGTATTCGGCAGTACCAGCGCAAACTCTTCACCGCCGTAGCGTGCCGGCAGATCCGACGGTCGCGCGCTGGCGTCGCGGATCGCCGTGGCGACCTTGCGCAGCGCCTCATCGCCTTCGACATGGCCAAAGCTGTCGTTGTAGGACTTGAAGTAATCGACGTCGATCATCAGCAACGACAACTGGCTCTGATCGCGCAACGAGCGGCGCCACTCCAGCTCCAGGTACTCGTCGAAGTGCCGGCGGTTGGACAGCCCGGTCAGGCCGTCGGAGTTCATCAGCCGTTGCAGCACCAGGTTGGTGTCGAGCAACTGCTGCTGGCTGACGCGCAACGCACGGTACGCCGCATCCCGCTGCAGCAGGGTCATGTAGGAGCGCGAGTGATAGCGAATGCGCGCCACCAGCTCGATGGTGTCCGGCAGCTTCACCAGATAATCGTTGGCCCCGGCGGAGAACGCCGCGCTCTTGATCAGCGGATCTTCCTTGGTCGACAGCACAATGATCGGGATGTCCTTGGTCGCCGGGTGATTGCGGTATTCGCGCACCAGGCTCAGGCCGTCGAGGCCGGGCATCACCAGGTCCTGCAAAATCACCGTCGGCTTGATCCGGACCGCCTGGGCGATGGCCTGGTGCGGATCGGAACAGAAGTGGAAGTCGATGTTCTCTTCATTCGACAGCCCACGGCGCACGGCTTCGCCGATCATCGCCTGATCGTCCACCAACAACACCATGGCGGCGTTTTCGTCGGTTTTAATGTCGTCGATCTGTAAATCATTCATGGGCGGTCACCTGAGTACTGCGGGGGCCAGGATTGCGGAAAACGCTGTTCATTTGGGGAAAACCTCCAGCAATCGTGGCGCTATCTTTTCCAGTGGACGGATTTCGACGGCTGCATCGATGGCCGCTGCGGCCTTGGGCATGCCGTACACCGCACTGCTTTGCTGATCCTGCGCGATGGTCAGGTATCCCTGCTGGCGCATGAGCTTAAGCCCTTGCGCCCCGTCGCGTCCCATTCCGGTCAATAAAACCCCGATGGCATCACCGTTCCAATAGTTGGCGACACTTTCGAAGAAGACGTCGATCGAGGGTCGGTAGATCTCGTTGACCGGCTCGGCGGTGTAGGCCAGCGTGCCGTTTTTCAATAAGCGAATATGGTGATTGGTGCCAGCCAGCAGCACCGCGCCGGCCTGTGGCGGCTCGCCTTCGCGGGCCAAGCGGACGTCCAGGCCACTGGCGCTGGCCAGCCATTCGGCCATGCCCGCCGCAAACACCTGATCGACGTGCTGCACCAGCACAATGGCCGCCGAAAAATTGCGTGGCAGGCCCTTGAGCAATACTTCCAGCGCGGCCGGCCCGCCGGCAGACGAGCCGATCGCCACCAGCCGCTTGCACGACGCCGAACTGCGGTGCGGTGTCGCCACCGGACGCGAGCGCGGGGTTTTCTCGCCGATCAGCCAGCCGATATTGAGGATCTTGCGCAGCAACGGCGCCGCCGCTTCCTGCGCGTTACCGGCCCCCAGAGCCGGGGTATCGACCACATCCAGCGCACCGTGGCCCATGGCCTCGAAGACCCGGTGCACGTTCTGCTGGCGGTCAACCGTAACGATGACGATCGCGCACGGGGTTTCAGCCATGATCCGTCGCGTGGCCTCGACGCCGTCCATGACCGGCATGATCAGATCCATCAGGATCAGATCCGGGGTGTTTTCGGCGCACAGACGCACGGCCTCGGCGCCGTTGCCGGCCACCCAGACCACTTGATGCGCCGGTTCGAAGGCCAGCGCACGGCGCAAAGCCTCCACCGCCAGTGGCATGTCGTTGACGATTGCGATTTTCATGCCCGCGCTCCTCCAATGAGCTCAACCACTGCATCGAGCAGGGCGTCGTCATGAAAACTGGCCTTGGCTAAATAATAGTCGGCGCCCGCATCCAGTCCACGACGGCGGTCCTCTTCACGGTCCTTGTACGAGACCACCATCACTGGTAGCGATTGCAGACGGGTATCGCGGCGCAGCAACGTAACCAGCTCGATGCCGTCCATGCGCGGCATGTCGATGTCGGTGATCAGCAAATCGAAGTCCTCCGAACGCAAGGCGTTCCAGCCGTCCATGCCATCCACCGCGACCGCCACGTCGTAGCCGCGATTGAGTAGCAGCTTGCGCTGCAACTCGCGCACCGTGAGCGAATCGTCGACCACAAGAATCCGTTTGCGCGCCACTTCCGCGGCCTGGTTGCCATGCCGCGCAATACGCTCCAGGCGCCCGGTATTGAGCAGTTTGTCCACCGAGCGCAGCATGTCCTCGACATCGACGATCAGCACCACCGAGCCATCGTCAAGCAGCGCCCCGGCGGAGATGTCCTGCACTTTGCCCAGACGTTCATCCAGCGGCAGCACCACCAGAGTGCGCTCGCCGACAAAACGTTCGACCGCCACGCCATAGACCGCATCGCGCTCGCGGATCACCACAACCTTGAGGGTTTCGCCGCTGCTCTGACTGGCCGGACGATTCAGCAACTGGCTGGCGGCGACCAACCCGACATGTCGGCCTTCGTGCCAGAAATGCTGGCGACCTTCGATCTGCACGATGTCCTGTGGCTCCAGATCGCACATGCGCTCGATGTGCGCCAGCGGAAACGCATAGGCTTCCTCGCCGACCTCCACCACCAGACTGCGCACCACGGACAGCGTCAGCGGCACTTCCAGATGAAAGCGGCTGCCCTCGCCCGCCGTCTGCTCCAGCACCACTGCGCCGCGCAGCTGCCGGACCATGTGCTGCACCGCGTCGAGGCCGACGCCACGCCCCGACACTTCGGTGACCGTGTCGCGCAGGCTGAAGCCCGGCAGAAACAGGAACGTCAGCAACTCTTCCTCGCTCAATTGTGCGGCGGTTTCGGCCGGTGACAATTGGCGTTCGACGATACTGCGGCGGACCTTTTCCAGGTCGACACCATTGCCGTCGTCACTCAGTTCGAGCACCAGCAAACCGGCCTGATGCGAAGCACGCAGGCGGATCAGGCCCTCTTCGGACTTGCCCTTGAGCAGGCGTTGTTCCGGGGTTTCGATGCCGTGGTCGACCGCGTTGCGCAGCAGATGAGTCAGCGGCGCTTCGAGTTTTTCCAGTACGTCGCGGTCGACCTGCGTCTTCTCGCCTTCGATTTCCAGCCGCACCTGTTTGCCAAGACTGCGCCCCAGATCCCGCACCATGCGCACTTGCCCGGTGAGCACATCGGCGAACGGACGCATGCGGCAGGCCAGCGCGGTGTCGTAGAGCACTTGTGCGCGCTGGCTGGCCTGCCAGGCGAATTCGTCGAGCTCGGCGTTCTTTTCCGCGAGCAATTGCTGAGACTCGGCCAGCAAGCGCCGCGCCTCTTCAAGGGCTTCCTGGGCTTCGAGGCTCAACGCGTGTTCCTTGAGGTGTACGTTGAGGCTTTCCAGCGCCCGCAGACCATTGTTCTGCATGCGCCTGAGGCGCTGCATGGTCGCCAGATGCGGCTTGAGGCGCTGGGTTTCGACCAGCGATTTACTCGACAGGTCGAGCAGGCTGTTCAGGCGTTCGGCGGTGACCCGCAGCACGCGCTCGCCGCCCTCGGTGGTGCGCTTGTTCTTGCGCGGTGCCGGGTCGGAGGTTTCCAGCGGTGCATCAACCGCCGGCGTGGGCGCTGGCGGTGGCGTTTCAATCGGCGCAGACGGTGCCTGCATCTGCAATTCGGCCATGGGTGGCGACGCCACGGCGGGCGGTGTCGAAGGGTCGAGCAGGCGGCCCATCAACGCCACATACGCCTCAATGTCCGGCGCTTGCGGGGCATTCGCCGGCGTAGCGACGCGCATCAACAGATCGGTGCCCTGCAACAACGCATCGATGTGTTCGGGGCGCAGCAACAGCCGTTTTTCCTGAGCGCTGACCAGACAATCTTCCATCACGTGGGCAACGCTGACGCCGTTGTCGATGCCGACGATCCGCGCCGCGCCCTTGAGCGAGTGCGCCGCACGCATGCACGATTCCAGATAGTCAGCCTGGGTCGGATTACGCTCCAGCGCCAGCAGCCCGCTGCTCAGCACCTGGGTCTGGGCCTCGGCTTCGAGGCTGAACAGTTCCAGCAGCGAGGCGTCGCGCATTTGCTCGGGGGTCATGTGAGGCTCCGGGTCACGGCGGACAGCAACTGTTCTTCATCCAGCCAACGCAAACTGCGCCCGCGGAATTGCAGGACACCACGGGTGTATTTGGCGCTGGCCGTGCTGTTGTGCTCACCGCCGGCACGCGACGCGGCGTCGAGAATGCGTTCGTCGATGGCGTGGATGCCGTCGACCTCATCCACTGGCACCACCACCGGCCCGCCGTGGGCGGCGATGATCAACATGCGCGGCATGATCCGTGCGCCCGTGGCCGGTGCGGCGTTGCCATCCAGATCGAGCAACTCGACCAGCGACAGGCACGCCACCAGCGCGCCGCGCACGTTCGCCACACCGAGCAAGGCCCGCGAGCGTTGGTGTGGCAACGAGTGGATCGCCTGCAGCGGAGCGACTTCCACCAGACTGCGAGTGGCCAGCCCCAGCCACTCTTCGCCGAGGCGGAACATCAGCAGCGAACGGGTTTTCACATCGCTTTCGACCGCCACGGCGACCGGGTCGCGCTCATCCTGCTGCAACGCATAGCGGTCGAGCAGACGCGTGGCGGCAGCGGAATACACCGCGCAGTTTCGGCAGTGAATGTGCTCGGCCAGCAACGGGCAGGACTTGTCGCCGTGAATGCCGATGCGGTTCCAGCAGTCATCGATGGCCCGCGCGTCTTCGTGGGTGACGTTCAAGGTGTCGGACGGGATCATCGTTTACGCTCACTGTCGGCGGTACGACCGCTGCGCGCGGCGCGTTCCTGCAATCGTCTGGCACCGGCGCTGTCTCCCTGGGCCTGCAGCAAAGCGGCCAGGTGCATCAGCGCTTCGGGATGCTGCGGCTCAAGGTACAAGGCCTTGCGGTAATGACTCTGGGCTTCGAGCGCGGCGCCGGCCACGTCGCTGAGCAGGCCGAGCCAGTAGTACACCTGCGCCACCGGTTCGTGACTGCGCAGGTACTGCTCGCACGCCGCACGGGCCTCGGCGCTTTTGCCTTCGTTGGCCAGCGCGGCGATGTTGGCGAGCAAGGTCGCCGCGTCCGGGTTGGCGCTTTTTGCTGTTGACGGGCAACGATGCAACGCTGG
>NZ_JABULD010000076.1:0-5696 GCF_014060985.1 Pseudomonas sp. MD195_PC81_125 | reverse complement strand
CTCGAAGCGGTGAGCGATTACGCGGCGCGCCATGGCATCGCCCGGATCTACACCGATGTCGATGCGCTGATCAACGACCCCGAGGTGGACGCGGTGTACATCGCCACGCCACCCGACAGCCACCACGCCTACAGCCTGAAAGTCGCTGCCGCCGGCAAGCATTGCTGCGTCGAAAAACCGATGGCGCTCAACGCCGGGCAAAGCCGCGAGATGCAGCAGGCGTTTGCCGACGCCGGTCTGCACCTGTTCGTTTCCTACTACCGCCGGTCGTTGCCGCGTTTTGCTCAAGTGCGGCAATGGCTGGCGCAGGGCCGCATCGGTGAGGTACGACACCTGAGCTGGACGCTGACCAAAGCCCCCTCGCAGCGGATCTGGACGGTAGCGCCAATTGGCGAACCGACCCGAGCGTCGCCGGTGGCGGCTACTTTGCCGATCTGGCCAGCCATGGTTTTGACCTGTTTCAGTACCTGCTCGGCGACATCGTTGAAGTCGCCGGTTTCACCGCCCGGCAAGCCGGGTTGTATGCGGCGGAAGACGCGGTCAGTGCCAGTTGGCGCTTCGCCTCTGGAGCGCTGGGCATGGGCTGTTGGAGTTTTGTCGCGGATCGGCGCGAGGACCGCGTGGAGATGATCGGCAGTCAGGGGCGCATCGTGTTCTCCGTGTTTGACGAACATCCGGTGCAGCTATTCGCCGATGAGCAGATCAGCCTGGAGATCCCGCATCACGAGCACATTCAGTGGCACCACGTGCTCGGCATGAATGCGCATATTCGGGGCGATTCGCAGCATCCGGCCGTCGCCGAGCAAGCCGTCAAGACCGACTGGGTGATGGATCAGATCCTCAAACGCTAAAGTCAAAAGATCGCAGCCTTCGGCAGCTCCTACAGGGGATCGCATTTTCAAACTGTAGGAGCTGCCGAAGGCTGCGATCTTTGCTTTTCAACAGCGCGTCTAAGGTTATGCCCAAACAATATTTCTCAAGCTTGTCATAACGTCTCTAAGATCACGTCATAACTCGTTATGACAAGTGATTCCGTGATGACCGATAACGTACTGTCCCTGGCAAGTGTCCCGCTGCACACGCAACTGCGCGACGTGCTGCGCGCCCGCATTCTTGACGGCGAATACCCGCAAGACAGCCAAATGCCTTCCGAAAGCGAGCTCGGCGCGCTGTTCAAAGTCAGCCGCATCACCGTGCGTCAGGCACTGGGCGATCTGCAGAAAGAAGGGCTGATCTTCAAGATCCACGGCAAAGGCACGTTCGTCGCCAAGCCGAAAACCTTCCAGAACGTCAGCAGCCTGCAAGGCCTCGCCGAGTCCATGACCGGGCGCGGTTACGAGGTGATCAACCGCCTGCGCAGCTTCAAATTCATTCCTGCCGACAAACGTGTGGCCGAGCGCCTGCAGGTCGCGGAAGGCGAGACTGTGGCGCAGATCAAACGCGTCCGCCTGATCAACCGTGAACCGATTTCGCTGGAAATCACCTACCTGCCCAAAGCCATCGGCGAGCGCCTGGAGAAGGCGGATCTGGTGACGCGCGACATCTTCCTGATTCTGGAAAACGACTGCGGCATTGCCCTCGGCCACGCGGATCTGGCGATCGACGCGGTACTGGCCGACAGCGATTTGACCCAGGCGCTGAACGTCGAGGCCGGCTCGCCGATCATGCGCATTGAGCGCCTGACCCACGACGCCGACGGCCAGCCGCTGGACTTCGAACACCTTTACTACCGTGGCGATGCGTTCCAGTACCGCCTGCGGATCGACCGGCAAAAAGGGGAGCAGGCATGACGCGCAACACGTTGGAGCAGGAATACGACATCGTCGTGATCGGCGGCGGCACTGCCGGGCCGATGGCGGCGATCAAGGCCAAAGAAAAGAACCGTGATTTGCGCGTGTTGCTGGTGGACAAGGCCAACGTCAAGCGCAGCGGCGCGATCAGCATGGGCATGGACGGCCTGAACAACGCGATCATCCCCGGGCACTCGACGCCGGAGCAGTACACCAAGGAAATCACCATCGCCAACGACGGCATCGTCAATCAGGCCGCGGTGTTCGCCTACGCCACTCACAGCTTTGAAACCATCGAACAGCTGGATCGCTGGGGGGTGAAGTTCGAGAAGGACGAGACCGGCGATTACGCGGTGAAAAAAGTCCACCACATGGGCGCCTACGTGCTGCCGATGCCGGAAGGGCACGACATCAAGAAAGTCCTTTACCGCCAGTTGAAACGGGCGCGGGTGAGCATTACCAATCGCCTCGTCTGCACCCGATTGCTGACCGACGAGGAGGGCACGGTCAACGGCGTGATGGGTTTCGACTGCCGCAACGCCGACTTCCATGTGATCAAGGCCAAAGCAGTGATCCTCGCCTGCGGCGCGGCCGGTCGCCTGGGGCTGCCGTCCTCGGGTTACCTGATGGGCACCTACGAAAACCCGACCAATGCCGGCGACGGCTACGCCATGGCCTATCACGCCGGAGCCGAACTCGCGAACCTCGAGTGCTTCCAGATCAACCCGTTGATCAAGGATTACAACGGCCCGGCCTGCGCCTACGTCACCGGCCCGCTCGGCGGCTACACCGCCAACAACAAGGGCGAACGCTTCATCGAGTGCGACTACTGGAGCGGGCAGATGATGTGGGAGTTCCACCAGGAACTGGAAAGCGGCAACGGCCCGGTGTTTCTCAAACTCGATCACCTGGCCGAGGAAACCATCCAGAACATCGAAGAGATCCTGCACAGCAACGAACGCCCGAGTCGCGGCCAGTTTCACGCCAATCGCGGCACCGATTACCGCACGCAGATGGTCGAGATGCACATCTCCGAGATCGGCTTTTGCAGCGGTCATTCGGCGTCCGGGGTGTGGGTCAACGAGCGCGCCGAGACCTCGGTCAAAGGTTTGTACTCGGCCGGTGACATGGCCGCCGTGCCGCATAACTACATGCTCGGCGCGTTCACTTACGGCTGGTTCGCCGGGCAGAACGCGGCGGATTTCGTCGCCGGGCGCGAGTTCTCGACGCTGGACGCCGTGCAGATCGAAACGGAGAAAGCGCGGGTCTACGCGCCGCTGGATCGTGAACACGGTCTGCCTCCGGCGCAGGTCGAGTACAAGCTGCGACGCTTCGTCAACGACTACCTGCAACCGCCGAAAGTGACCAAAAAAAATGCAGATCGGCTTGCAGCGCTTCAGCGACATCGAACGCGACCTTGGGCAGATGAAGGCCAACAACGCCCACGAATTGATGCGCGCCATGGAAACCAGCGTGATCCGTGACTGCGCCGAAATGGCCGCGCGCGCCTCGCTGTTCCGCGCCGAGAGTCGCTGGGGCCTGTACCACTACCGCGTCGATCATCCGCAGCGCAACGACAGCGAATGGTTCTGCCACTGCCACCTGAAGAAGGGTGACGACGGCCGAATGACCAGTTTCAAGAAACCCGTCGAGCCTTACATCATCGCGCTCGATGCCGAAGACATGCAGGCTTACGACCGCTTGCGAGTGGGCGCTTTTGCCGCTTGATGCATCACCAGAGAGAGTCCGAACCATGGCCTATCAAGCCCAGGAAATCTTCTTCCGCTCCAACGCCCCGGTCACCGTGGACGAGGACAAATGCATCGCCGACAAGGGCTGCACCGTGTGCGTCGACGTCTGTCCGATGGACCTGCTGGCGATCAACCCGGCCACACAAAAGGCCTACATGGCGTTCGATGAATGCTGGTACTGCATGCCCTGTGAAAAGGATTGCCCGACCGGTGCCGTAAAGGTCGACATCCCTTATTTACTGCGGTGACCCCGCCCCCTGTAGGAGCTGCCGAAGGCTGCGATCTTTTGATCTTGTTTTTTAAAATCAAAATCCAGATCAAAAGATCGCAGCCTTCGGCAGCTCCTACAGGGGATTTGTGGCAAGCCATAAGCCATCCGGAACACCCGGACGCTGGAAAAACCGAAACCCCCTCGTTTCCCACCGCGCCCTGATCGCGGCGGAGACGAACATCCAATCAATGATTCGAGGGGAAACACACCATGTTGCGTGCAGCACTCGCCGGTCTGGTACTGGCTTCATTCACCCTGTCGGCCTCGGCCGAAACCATCCGCATTGCCATCGGCACCCAGGACACCACCATCAACTGCGCCGCCGGTGGCCTGTTGATTCGTGAGCTCGGCCTGCTCGACAAATACCTGCCGCACGACGGCGCCTACAAAGACGCGAAGTACGATGTGCAGTGGAAAAAACTTCACCAGCGGCGCGCCGCTGACCAACGAGATGGTCGCCGGCAAACTCGATTTCGGCGCCATGGCCGATTTCCCCGGCGCATTCAACGGGGTGGCGTTCGAAACCGCCGGCAAGCACAGCCTGTTCATCAGCGTGCTGTCGGGCAGCATCAAGGGCAGCGGCAACGGCATCGTGGTGCCGAGCGCGTCCGGGGTGCAGGCGCTGAGCGAGCTCAAGGGCAAGACCATTTCGGTGCCCTTTGCTTCAACCGCCCACGGCATGTTGCTGCGCGCGGTGGCGGAGCAGGGCTGGGACCCGCTCAAGGACGTGAACATCATCGCCCAGCCACCGGAAGTCGCCGGCTCCGCGTTGCAGGCCGGCAAGATCGACGCCCACGCCGACTTCGTGCCGTTCGCCGAACTGTTCCCCAGCCGTGGTTTCGCCCGCAAGATCTACGACGGCGCCCAGGCCAATGCGCCGACTTTTCATGGCGCACTGGTCGATCAGGCCTATGCGAAACAGTACCCGGAAATCGTCATCGCCTACCTGCGCGCAAGCATCGAGGCCAACCAGTTGCTGGCTGCTGAGCCGGAGAAGTACAGCGAGCTGATCGCCAAGGTCACCGGCGTCGATGCCGAGGTCAACTACCTGTTCCACGGCCCGCTGGGCGTGCAGACCCGCGACCTGAGCTGGAAGCCGGAATACCGCCAGGCCGTGGGGACGGCGATCGACACCTTGAAGCTGCTGAAGAAAGCCGATCGCGGCCTCGACCTCAACACCTTCATCGACGATCAGTACATCCGCGCCGCCTTCAAGGCGTCGAACCTGGACTACAGCGCGCAACTCACCAACTACGCGCAAACGCCGTTGAAAGCCGTGGATGCGGCGACTGGCAAAGCCATCACGGACTTTAGCCACGTCGCCGAAATCTGGGTGCGCGGTGAAGACAAAGTACGCCAGTACACCTCCGCCGAATCCGCTTTCACTGCGCTGGCCGCGTTGAAGCAGGAAGCAAAAACATCCGCGCGGTGTATGCCCAGGCCAGTGACAGCGGGATCAAGTTGCTCGCCGATCAGGCGTGGTTTGCCAGTGATGCCAAGGGGCGGTTGAGTGCGTTCCTGCTCAAGGGCCAGGCGCAGCACTATGCGGCGGCGCAGGGCGGCAAGGTTTTCGACTTTATCGATGCCACAACCCAGGCCGTAGCTGCCCGCTAACCCGAAGAACACCGCGTCTCTCTGTAGGAGCTGCCGAAGGTGCGATCTTTTGATCTTGCTTTTTTAAAATCCAAGTCAAAAGATCGCAGCCTTCGGCAGCTCCTATAGGGGATCTCGGTTGAGAGGAAGAATTGTGTACCGATCCTATTTACGCTGGATTCCAAGAACGGCGTCGTTGCTGCTCTGCCTGCTGTTCTGGCAACTCGCCGCCAGCCACCACTGGAATCTCGGTCTGGTCACTTTCGCCAACGTGCCCACCCCATTGGCGGT
>NZ_JABULD010000146.1:0-1699 GCF_014060985.1 Pseudomonas sp. MD195_PC81_125 | reverse complement strand
TGCCGAAAGGCTGCGATCTTTTGATCTTCAGAGTTTCAACTGCCCGATTGCCTTGTTGAGCTCCCCGGCCAACGTCGCCAACTCATTACTGGTGGTCGCCGAATCCACGGTCTGCTGCACGGTGTTTTCGGTCACATCACGAATGCTCACCACTGCCCGATTCATCTCTTCCGCCACTTGGCTCTGCTGCTCGGCTGCCACCGCAATCTGCGTGTTGCTCTCGCGCATCTGCGCCACGGCGCCAGTGATTTCCGCCAGCGCCTCGCCTGCCTCCTGTGCCTGCTGCACGCAGTCGTCGGCCTTGTACGAACTCTCCTGCATGAAGTCCACCGCATCGCGGGTGCCGGCCTG
Source organism: Pseudomonas sp. MD195_PC81_125 (assembly GCF_014060985.1). NCBI lineage: Bacteria > Pseudomonadati > Pseudomonadota > Gammaproteobacteria > Pseudomonadales > Pseudomonadaceae > Pseudomonas > Pseudomonas sp. MD195_PC81_125. The sequence goes on along the minus strand of NZ_JABULD010000146.1, from coordinate 1,348 downwards.
CAGCGCCGAGACCATGGTGGTGATTTCATCGGTGGAGGTCTGCACGCGTTTTCGCCAGGTTGCGCACCTCATCGGCGACTACCGCAAAACCGCGGCCCATCTCGCCGGCACGGGCTGCTTCGATGGCGGCGTTCAGCGCCAGCAGGTTGGTTTGCTCGGCGATGCTGTGAATCACGCTGACCACGCCGTTGATCTTCTGGCTGTCTTCGGCCAGGCGCTGGATCATTTCGGCGGTCTGCTGCACGCCGCTGGAGAGTCCGGCAATCGACTGCTGTACGCGACTGACGACTTGCTGACCGCTGCCGGCCAGACCATCGGCGGTCTGCGACAGATCGCGGGTGGCGCCGGCGTGCTGGGCGATGTGATAAACCGTGGCGGTCATCTCGTTGATTGCGGTGGCGGCCTGATCGGTTTCGCTCTGTTGGCCGAGCATGCCGTGGCGCACTTCGTTCATGCTCGCCGCCAGACGCGCGGCACCGACGTCGAGTTGTCGCGCAGTGTTGGCGACGGTGGTGACCACCCGTTGGTAACCGGCCTGCATCGCGTTGAACGCGTTGGCCATCTGCCCGACTTCGTCCTTGCACGCCAGCGGCACGCGAGCCGAGAGGTCACCGCTTTTCTCCACGTGCAGCATCACGTCTTTCAATGTGTTGAGTTGGCTGAGCAGGAAGCGGATCAGCAGTTGCGAAGCGCCGAGCATGGCCAGCATCAGGATGAACACTGCCACCGCGTAGTTGGCAAAACGTTCACTGAACACTTGCGCCAGGCTTGGACCATAGGCAATGACTGCCACCTGCTGGCCGTCGGCACGGCTGAACACTTCGGCGCCCATTAACGGGTTATTGCCGAACAATGGCAGGTGATTGATTTCGTTCCAGCCGTTGTTGTCACTGATCTCCAGCACCGGCTGATCGTTGAGGCGCGGCGCTTCCCCGCGTTTGAAGGTCAGAATCTGATCAGCCTTGGGCAATGCCTGCCCGGTCGGCCAGGCCTTGAGCAATTGTGCCTGGGCTTGGGCGGAGGCCTGCGCCGCGTGGCTGCGCGCCTGCTGTTCCAGTTGCACGGCGTACAGCACCAGCAACAGAGTGGTGACGAAGGCGACCGCGTTGACCGCCCAGAATTTGTATTTCAGCGAGATATTGCTAAGCCAGGCACCCATGGAGGTCTTCTCTGATAGCGGAAACAGTTTTGGCAAGGTGCCAGCATTGTGCCGCTATGCAGATCTGCGGATCTTGATACACATCAAAAGAACGCATTCCCTCTGTGGGAGCGAGCCTGCTCGCGAAGAGGGCGTGTCAGCCAACACCCATGCCATCTGAACCACGGCTTTCGCGAGCAGGCTCGCTCC
>NZ_JABULD010000005.1:0-6058 GCF_014060985.1 Pseudomonas sp. MD195_PC81_125 | reverse complement strand
CGAGCCTGCTCGCGAAGACGGTCTGACATTCAACCTTGATGGTGACTGATCCAGCGCTTTCGCGAGCAGGCTCGCTCCCACAGTGGATGAGGTGCTGCAACGTCATACCACCACCTCATCACGGTCAGCATTGGTCTTGCCAAAGCGCCGACCGAGGCGGTCGAAATACAGGTAGATCACCGGCGTGGTGAACAGGGTCAGCACCTGACTCACCAGCAGGCCGCCGACCATCACCAGACCCAGCGGCTGACGCAGTTCAGCCCCGGAACCGGTGGCGAGCATCAACGGCACGGCACCGAACAACGCCGCCAGCGTCGTCATCAGAATCGGCCGGAAGCGCAGCAGCGCCGCCTGATAGATCGCCTGTTCCGGCGCCATGCCCTGGGTGCGTTCGGCGTCGAGGGCGAAGTCGATCATCATGATCGCGTTTTTCTTGACGATGCCGATCAACAGGATGATGCCGATGATCGCGATCATGCCCAGGTCATTGCCGCTGAGCAGCAACGCCAGCAAGGCGCCGACCGCCGCCGACGGCAGGGTCGAGAGAATGGTGATCGGGTGAATGTAACTTTCGTACAGCACGCCGAGCACGATGTACATGGTCACCACCGCCGCCAGAATCAGCAGCAAGGTGCTCGACAGCGAAGCCTGGAATGCCTCGGCCGCCCCCTGGAACTGGGTCTGCACGCCAATCGGCATGCCGATGTCCTTCTGTACCTGTTCGATGATGTCCACCGCATGCCCCAGCGCCACGCCGGGCGCCAGGTTGAACGACATCATCACCGCCGGGAACTGGCCGATGTGGGTGATCGCCAGTTGCGCCTGACGCTCTTCGACATGGGCCAGACTCGACAGACGCACCTGTGCACCGTCAGTGGTCTTGACGTGAATCTGGTCCAGCGCCGCTGGCCCGATCTTCTCCCCGGCCTGTGCCTGCAGCACCACGCGGTACTGGCTGGCCTGGGTGTAAATGGTCGAGATCTGCCGCTGGCCGAAGGCGTCATACAGCGCATCGGTGATGTTCTGCACCGAAACGCCGAGGCGCGACGCCGCATCGCGGTCGATCACCAGATAGACTTGCAAGCCTTTATCCTGCAAGTCGCTGGCAACGTCGGTCAATTCCGGTTGCTGCGCCAAGGCTTCGACCAGACGCCCGCTCCACTGGCTGAGCAATTCGGCGTCCGGTGAGGACATGCTGAACTGGTATTGGGTACGACTGACCCGATCCTCAATGGTCAAATCCTGCACCGGTTGCATGAACAGACGAATGCCGACCAGTTTGTCCAGTTGCGGCTGCAGGCGCGCAATCACCTCGGTGGCACTCAGGTCACGCTGGCCGTGAGGCTTGAGGTTGATCAGCAGACGACCGCTGTTGAGCGTGGCGTTGTCGCCGTCGACACCGATGTAGGACGACAGACTCTCCACCGCCGGATCTTCAAGAATCACCTTGGCCAGCGCCTGCTGACGCTCGCCCATCGCCGCGAAAGAAATCGACTGCGGTGCTTCGGAAATACCCTGGATCACCCCGGTGTCCTGCACCGGGAAGAAGCCCTTGGGCACCACCATGTACAGGAACACGGTCAGTGCCAGCGTGCCGATGGCCACCAACAGGGTCAGCGGCTGGTGTTTGAGCACCCACTGCAACTTGCGCCCGTAGGCGGCGATCATCCAGTCGATGAAGCCGCCGCTGGCCCGGTAGAAACGGCCCTGTTCGTGGGGCTCTGGCTCTCGCTTGAGCAGGCGTGCACACATCATCGGCGTCAACGTCAGCGAAACCACCAGCGAAATCAGGATCGCCACCGCCAGAGTGATGGCGAACTCGCGGAACAGCCGACCGACCACGTCAGCCATGAACAGCAGCGGAATCAGTACCGCGATCAGCGACAGGGTCAGGGAAATCAGGGTGAAGCCGATCTGTTTCGCGCCTTTGAGCGCCGCCTGCATCGGGCTGTCGCCCTCTTCGATGAAGCGCGCGATGTTTTCCAGCATCACGATCGCATCGTCGACCACGAAACCGGTCGCGATGGTCAGCGCCATCAAGGTCAGGTTGTTGACCGAGAAGCCGGCCAGGTACATCACGCCAAACGTACCGATCAGCGACAGCGGCACCGCCACTGACGGAATGATCGTCGCGCTAGCCCGCCGCAGAAACAGGAACGTCACCATCACCACCAGCGCGATGGCGATCAGCAGTTCGTGCTGCACGTCGGTGACCGAGGCGCGGATGGTCTGGGTGCGGTCGGTGAGCACGGTGACGTCGAGGCCAGCCGGCAGGTTGTCAGTGATGCTGGGCAGCAAGGCCTTGATCCGGTCGACCACCTCGATCACGTTGGCGCCCGGCTGACGCTGGATGTTCAGCAGCACCGCCTGATTCTGGTTGGCCCACGCGGCTAGACGTTCGTTCTCGGCGCCGTCGACGATTTCCGCCACATCCTTCAGGCGCAGCGGCGCGCCATTCTTGTAGGCGAGAATCAGGTTGGCGTAGTCCTTGGGCGACGTCAGCTGGTCGTTGGCATCAAGCATCGAGACCCGGGTCGGGCCGTCGAAGTTACCCTTGGGCTGGTTGACGTTGGACGCACCGATCAGGGTGCGAACGTCCTCCAGGTTCAGGCTGTTCGCCGCCAATGCTTCCGGGTTGACCTTGATCCGCACGGCCTGACGCTGACCGCCGGCAATACTGACCATGCCGACGCCGCTGATCTGGGCGATCTTCTGCGCCATGCGTGTGTCGACCAGGTCATTGAGCTTGGGCAGCAGCATGGTTTTCGACGTGATCGCCAGGGTCAGCACCGGCGTATCCGCCGGGTTGACCTTGTTGTACACCGGCGGTGCCGGCAAGTCGGTCGGCAACAGGTTGGTCGCGGCGTTGATCGCGGCCTGCACCTGCTGTTCGGCAACGTCCATGTTGATGTCGAGGCTGAAGCGCAGGGTCAGCACCGACGCGCCGCCGGAACTGGTCGAGGCCATTTGCGTCAGGCCCGGCATCTGCCCGAACTGGCGTTCGAGCGGTGCGGTCACGGCGCTGGTCATCACGTCGGGACTGGCGCCGGGGTACAGGGTCATGACGCGAATGGTCGGGTAATCGACCTGCGGCAACGCCGAGACTGGCAGCAGGCGATAGGCAATCAGGCCGGCCAGAACAATGGCCAGCATGCTCAGGGTGGTAGCTACCGGACGGAGGATGAACAGCCGCGAAATGTTCATGCGCCCTTCTTGGCCTTGTCAGCCGCGGCGGCGTCCGGTGCACTGGCGGCGGGTTTGCCCTGCAGGTGCCCGGTCGGGGTGGTCGGCACGTCATTGCTGTCGTTGACCACTTCCACTTCGCTGCCTTCCTTCAGGCGGTCGGTACCTTCCAGCACCACGCGATCGCCCGCGGCGAGGCCTTCGGTGACCACAGTGTTGGTGCCGTCACTGGCGCCGATTTTCAGTTGGCGGATGGTGACTTTCTTGTCGCCGTCCAATGCGTAAACGAACGTGCCGTTGGTGCCGAACTGAATCGCCGCCGACGGTGCCAGCACCACGCCTTTCAGGGTGTCGGCCAGCAGATGGACGTTGACGAACTGATTGGGGAACAGCGACTGGTCGCGGTTATCGTAACGGGCCTTGAATTTCAGGGTGCCGGTGGCGACGTCGATCTGGTTGTCGAGGCTTTGCAGCACGCCGGCGGCCTGGATCTTGGTATCGCCGCGATCCCATGCCTCGGCCGGCAGTTTGGCGCCGCTGTGGTAGCGCGCCAATACGGTTTCGAGACTGTTTTCCGGCAGGGTGAAGACCACGCTGATCGGTTGGGTCTGAGTGATGACCGCAAGGAACGTGGTGTCGTTGGCGGCGACGAGGTTGCCGACGTCGACCTGACGCAGACCGACGCGACCGGCAATCGGCGCGCGGATCTTGGTGAATTCGAGATTGAGCTTGGCGTCGTTGACCGCTGCCTGATTGGTCTTGACCGTGCCCAGGTACTGGCCGACCAGCGCTTCGGCGGTGTCCAGGGTCTGCTTGGCGATGCTGTCTTCCTTGTACAGACCGCGATAACGCTCGACGTCGACCTGTGCGTTTTTCAACTGCGCCTGATTCTGCAGCAAGGTGCCTTCAGCCTGGAGCAAGGCGTTCTGGTACGGACGCGGATCGATCTCTGCCAGCAGGTCGCCGGCCTTGACCATCTGCCCTTCCTCGAAATTGATCTTCACCAGTTCACCGCCGACCCGGCTGCGCACGTTGATGGTGTTGAGCGCAGTCACCGTGCCCAGTGCCTTGTAATACAGCGGGAAGTCCCCCGTGACCGCCGGCGCCACACGCACCGGAATCGGCCCGGCCGCGCCGCCGAAGCCCGGCCGCATCATCCCCGAACGTCCGGCATGGCCGCTCGCCGCCTTGTCGGCGCCCTCCTTGTGGGCCGAACCGGCGGGCCAGAATTTCCAGCACAGGACGGCGATGACCAACAGGACGAGCAGGCTGATCAGCCAGCGACGGGCGTTATTAGGGGACGATTGCATGGATTGATTGACCATTGGGCGCGTGGGCTTCTTTTACGGGAGGCTGAACGATAAGCACTGGTGGGATTTAAGCAAAGCAGCTTTACCGGCAATTTACCTTCAACTTACGTTTCAAGGTGTGAGGCAAAACACTGATACACAAATGAAAACGGCCTGGACAGGGCCAGGCCGTTAACAATTGTAAAAGCGCTTACTTGAGTACGGCGAGTGCTGCGTCGTAGTTCGGCTCTTCAGCGATTTCCTTGACCAGCTCGCTGTGCAGCACGTTGTCGTTCTCGTCCAGAACCACTACCGCACGGGCGGTCAAGCCTTTGAGCGGGCCGTCAGCGATGGCTACGCCGTAGTTTTCGATGAACTCGGCACCGCGCAGGGTCGACAGGTTCTGCACGTTTTCCAGACCTTCGGCGCCGCAGAAACGGGCCTGGGCGAATGGCAGGTCAGCCGAGATGCACAGCACCACGGTGTTGTTCAGTTCGTTGGCCTGAGCGTTGAACTTGCGTACCGAAGTCGCGCAGGTCGGGGTGTCGACGCTTGGGAAGATGTTCAACACTTTGCGCTTGCCGGCGAAGTCTTTCAGGGTGACGTCGGACAGATTGCCGGCAACCAGGGAAAAGGCTGGCGCCTTGGAACCGGCTTGTGGCAACTGGCCGTTGACTTGAACCGGGTTGCCTTTGAGGGTGACTTGAGCCATGACTTTAGTCCTTCTTAACGTGGTGATTGAGCATGCAAGAGGCCGAAGTTAACCACGAAATTGTCCGACGACCTATGCCCTGACTGAAAATTGTCAGGGACCTGCGCAAAAAATTGTATACAACTGCGAATCATGTGGGAGCGAGCTTGCTCGCGAAAGCAATCTGCCAGTCAACGCTATGCTGAATGTGCCGCCGTCTTCGCGAGCAAGCTCGCTCCCACAGTGATCTTCACGGATCCTGAGTCTGCATCATTTATTCAGAAGTTCTGTCGATTCGTGAGGTGCCCGTTCGACTAAGCAGTGAATCAACCCCATCCCCTGGAGAAACCACCATGCGATTCATGATCCTTGTCAAAGCCAGCGCCGACTCCGAAGCCGGCATCATGCCCAGTGAAGAGCTGATCACTGCCATGGGCAACTTCAACGAAGAACTGGTCAAGGCCGGCGTTCTCATCGACGGCAATGGCCTGCACCCGAGCAGCAAAGGCACCCGCGTGCATTTCTCCGGCGACAAGCGCACCGTCATCGATGGCCCTTTCATTGAGACCAAGGAGCTGGTGGCCGGCTACTGGATCTGGGAAGTGAAGTCCAAGGAAGAGGCGATCGAATGGGTCAAGCGCTGCCCCAATCCGATGCCGGGCGATTCCGATATCGAAATCCGCCAGATCTTCTCCGCCGAGGATTTCGGTGCCGAGTTCACGCCTGAGGCGCGGGCGCAGGAAGAGCGTGTTCGCGAGCTGGCGAAGAAAAATCTGTAATCCCCGCCCCCTGTAGGAGCTGCCGCAGGCTGCGATCTTTTTGATCTGKGNTTTTTAAAAAAAAATCAAAAGTCAAAAAAGATCGCAAGCCCTGCGGCAGCTCCCTACAGGGGGCG
>NZ_JABULD010000081.1:0-1539 GCF_014060985.1 Pseudomonas sp. MD195_PC81_125 | reverse complement strand
AGATCGCAGCCCTTTCGGGCAGCTCCTACAGAGAATGGAGTAAGCACCATCCACCTGTGGGAGCTGGCTTGCCAGCGATAGGGCCATGCAGAACAACAAATAACTCAGACTTTTTTGCCAGGACTCCAGCATCACCCGAGCCTCAAAAGCACCATCCTCGGGTTCTCCTTTCTGTCATCTGCAACCACCCCGCAACGGCTGCAGCCAGTTTCAGCCAAACCCACGATCCAGACGCCGCGCCATCCCCCACAAACACCCGAGAAAACCGTCGGAAAATCCCCGCGCAGCTCCCGAGGTTTTTTCCTTTATCTGTCACCGGAACCTGCGAATTTCTCATTGCGACTTAACCACGGACCCCGCTTGCGAAGGTCAGCGGTGAGTCTTCCCAGTGTCATGCAAGACCCCTGAAAACCTGTGTTCACAACCATCGTTGAAAAGGAGATTCTTCATGTTCAAGCGCACTCTGATCGCCGCTTCCCTGACCGTCGCCGCTCTGGCTTCCGCCCAGGCCATGGCCGTTACCGGTGGTGGCGCCACGCTGCCAGCCGCTCTGTACAAAGGTTCGGCCGACAGCATCCTGCCTGCCAACTTCAGCTACGCCGCCGTGGGCAGCGGTGCCGGTAAGACCGCTTTCCTGACCAACAACCCGGCCGGTTTCAGCACCACCGGCACCGTGCATTTCGCCGGTAGCGATTCGATCCTCAGCGCTGCGGAAATCAACACCTACAACACCACCTACGGCGCTTCGTACGGCCCGCTGATTCAACTGCCTTCGGTGGCCACTTCGGTTGCCATCCCGTACAAAAAAGCCGGCCAGACCGCGCTGAACCTGACCAGCGCTCAGCTGTGCGATGCGTTCTCCGGTGCCAAGACCACTTGGGGCCAGCTGCTCGGCACGACCGACACCACGCCGATTCGCGTTGTGTACCGCAACGTTTCCAGCGGCACTTCGGAAATCCTCAGCCGTCACTTGAACTCGGTCTGCCCGACTCAGTTCGCCACCAGCTCCACCTTCACCAACGCGCGTCTGCCAGCCGGTTCGACACTGCCGTCGAACTGGGTCGGCGTCGCCAACACTTCTGATGTCGCCACTACCGTGAACGCGGTTGACGGCTCGATCGGTTATGTCGGTCCGGACGGTGTCGACGCCACCAGCAACGCTGTTGTTGCTCGTGTTAACGGCGTTCAGCCAACTTCGCTCAACGTCACCCTCGCACTGTCGTCGGTGTCCGCTCCTTCGACCCCGGCCCAGGCTGCAAACCCTGCCAACTGGTCGCCCGTGGTGGCTAACCCGGCTTCGGGTTACAAACTGGCTGCCTACACCAACTTCATCTTCGGTCAGTGCTACAAGGATGCAGCCGTGGCCGCGGACGTCAAAGCCTTCCTGACTCAGCACTACAGCAACCCGGGCAACAACACTGCGACTCAGGCCCACAAGTTCGTCGCCGTGCCTAACGCCTGGAAAACTGCTGTGACCGCCAACTTCATCACCAACACGTCGGGCAACAACCTGGACATCAACAACGCCAGCGTCTGCAA
>NZ_JABULD010000737.1:0-595 GCF_014060985.1 Pseudomonas sp. MD195_PC81_125 | reverse complement strand
GAAATGATCATCGCCGGTGCTGGCAATCAGTTCCCCCAGTTGCCAGTAGAAGTGCGGGTTTTCCATGTTGCGAATGCTGCCGGTCAGATTCATATCCTTGTCATCCCTGGTTCCGAGTCATCACCGAGTCGTCCGCTGTTGATGCAAAAGCCGCCCACGCAATCGTCTCTCCTTGAAACTGATCTGGGGCGGGATTTAAGCCTATGGATTTGTCCTACGTCTGTAGGGGAAAACAGGGACACAAAGTGCCATCATTTCTGAAAGTTGGCGCCGGGCTTCTGACGGTGCCTGGTACAGAGGTCGCGCTTTGCGTGACTGTTCGGTCACGGCAAAGGCTTGAAAACCGGGGCCAGTTACGTTTTCATGTGCTGACTGCGCTGGTCGATGGCGGCGTCAGCGTGTGGCATTTTTCCTACAAGAATTTCAGTATTTCCTCTCCGAACTTTTAGTGGGTTCCCACCCAATCAGGCTGTTCAAGCGTTGGCTGGCCGGCAGGGGGGACGAGGTTGTCCGGGTTTCAGGTGTCATGTCGGCCTCGGGGCCGATGCTTGAATAGGCGCAAAATCACCTGAGAAGGATCTTATGCCGCCTATTT
>NZ_JABULD010000691.1:0-7404 GCF_014060985.1 Pseudomonas sp. MD195_PC81_125 | reverse complement strand
CACCGGCATGTCCGGTTCCAGCGTCCAGCCCCGTGCTGTCCACGGTGGTTTCGGTCGGGGCCATAAAACGTTGTGCAACCGCACCCACGGCAGGCGATCGCGCACCTGACGCGCCAGCGCTGCACTGAGTTCGCCGCCACCGTTGAGCACATCGGTCAGGCTGGTGCACTGCTCGACACCGTCCTGCTCGATGAACTGCTGCAACAGCGCTGGGACGAATTTGACTACGGTGACCTGCTGCTCACGAATGGTCTGCACCACATACGCCGAATCGCGGTTGCCGTCCGGTCGCGCCAGTACCAGACGCATCCCGGAACACAACGGCCAGAAGATCTCCCACACCGAACTATCGAAGCTGAAGGGTGCCTTTTGCAGCAGTGCGCCGTGTTCGGTTGGCGGACTGAGCTGCGAACCCCAATGCACCATGTTGCAGGCGCTGCGATGCTCGATCATCACGCCCTTCGGCAGCCCGGTAGAACCCGAGGTGTAGATCATGTAAGCGAGGTTCGAAGCACTCAGACCCGGCAGTTGAAGGTTGCCTGACGGCTGCTGCTCCCAACTGCCGTAATCCAGATTGATCATCGTCACACCCGGCTCGCCGAGCAATTGCCGCGTGGCGCCATGCACCACCAGTGCGACCGGCGCGCTGTCCTGCAACATGTAGTTCAGGCGCTCCAGCGGATAGTCCGGGTCCAGCGGCACATAGGCGCCGCCAGCCTTGAGAATCCCCAGCAGACCGATCACCAGATCCAGCCCGCGCTCGACACAGATCGCTACGCGCGAGTCCGGTTGAACGCCGAGTTCACGCAGGTGATGGGCCAGGCGATTGGCGCGCTGATTGAGCTCGAGGTAAGTCAGGGTTCCCTGCGCGGATTGCAGCGCGATGGCGTCTGGCTTACGCCGCACCTGTGCTTCGAACAACGCGTGCAGTGGCTGGTCCAGCGGACAATCGACTTCGGTGGCGTTGAACGTGATCAGCAAACGTTGCAACTCCTCGGCTTGCAGGATCGGCAAGCGGTTCAACAGTTGTTGCGGAGTCTGCTCCAAGGCCTGTACCAGGCCGCTCAACGCGGTTTGCATGTAGCCGCAAATCCGTTGCGCGCCGATCTGCGCCACGGCCCTGCCGGTGAGGCGCAAGCCGTTGCCGTAATCATCCACGCTCATGGTCAGCGGGTAATTGGTGCGCTCCTCGTTGGCCAGGGTTTCGATGCCTTGCCAGGCCTGACTGGACGGCTCCAGCAATTCAGATTCGTCACTGTGCCGGTAGTTGAGCAGCGCGCTGAACAACGGTGACGGCGAGGCGACGCCGCTGCAGCGCTGAGCCAGTGCCAGCGACGCGTGCTCATGACCGAGCAGCGCGGTCAGTCGCGCATGGGTGGCGCGCACGGCGTCCAGCACCCCGGCATCAACGTCGATGCGCAGCGGCAAGCTGTTGATGAACACGCCCAAGGCCCGGTCGGCGCCCTCACCGCCTTGCATGCGTCCCATCAGCACCGTGCCGAACACCACACGCCGCTGGCCGGACGTCGCCGCCAGCACCCGCGCCCACGCCAGATGAATCAGGCTCGCCACGCTGACCCCGGCCTGGCGTGCCTGGGTGCTCAGACGCTGATAGACGTCAGTCGGCAGCGCCTGCTGCGCTTCGTCGATGCCGCGTCCGTCGCCCTGCACTTCCTGCAGCCCGAATGGCAGGGTCGGCTCGTCGATGTCCGCCAGTTGCGCTCGGAAAAACGCCTCGTGTTCCTGCTCGCTGACGCCCAGCCGCGCCTGCGCCACGTAATTGCGATACGGCACTGGCGGCGCCAGCGCCACAGTGTGTCCGCACAGGCTGGCCTGCATTTCGCTGCGCATCACTTCAAGAGCGATGTGATCCATCGCCAAATGATGGAACAGCAGAATCCCCACCACCCGATCCAGCGCCGGATCACGCGCATACACCAGGCGCATCAGCGGCGCCTGGCTGACGTCAAGACGATAACGCCGGGCATTGAAGAGCGCGTGCAACTGCTCGATGACCGGGCCGTCAGCCGGATCCAGTTCGACCTCCTGCAACGGCACAATCGCCTCGCGCCACACCACTTGCACCGGGGTCGTCAGGCCTTCCCAGAGCACCGAAGTGCGCAGAATGTCATGGCGCGCCATGACCTCGCGCAGCGCCGCAGCGAAGGCCTCGACGCGTTCAAGACTGTCAAACGCCAGTTGCGATTGCAGCAGGTACGGATCGCCCTGCTCAGCGGTGATGTGGTGGTAGAGAATGCCTTCCTGCAGCGGTGCCAGCGGATAGATGTCCTGCACATTGGCGGCGCCACCCGGAACGCTGGCGACGATCCGCTCGATGTCCATCTGCTGCAGTTGTACCAGCGGCAACATCGCCGGCGTGATGTGCGTGCAATCGGCAGCGATGCGGTTGGCCGGGACTTCGATTTCCCGACCGCTGCCGACCGAAGCGGCCAGTGCAGCGAGCGTCGGCTGGCTGAACAGCACGCGCACGTCGCTGCTCAGATCGAGCTGACGCATGCGTTCGATCAGCATCACCGCCAGCAACGAATGCCCACCCAGCTCGAAGAAGTGATCGTGACGCCCGACCCGCTCCACTTGCAGGACTTCGGCCCAGATCTGCGCCAGGGCGATTTCGACCTCGCCTCGCGGTGCCTCGTATTCGCGGCGAATCAAATCCTCTGCCCCGGGCGCGGGCAGCGCTTTGCGATCAACCTTGCCGTTGGCGGTCAGCGGCAGCGCCGGCAGACGTACGTAGGCGTTCGGCAGCATGGCGCTGCTCAGGCGGGTTTTCAGGTGTGCGTGCAGTTCATTGATGTTCAACGGCACCCGCTCGGTGAACCAGGCCAACAATTGTCCGTCGCGCACCAGCACCACCGCTTCGCGCACCGCTGGATGGCTGGTGAGTGCGCTTTCGATTTCCCCCGGTTCGATCCGGATGCCACGGATTTTCACCTGATCATCGTTGCGCCCCAGATACTCCAGATTGCCGTCGGCGCGCCAGCGTGCGAGATCGCCAGTGCGATACAGGCGCCCCCCCGGCTCAGCGCTGAACGGATCACGCAGGAAGCGCTCGGCGCTCAGCTCTGCGCGGTTCAAATAACCGCGAGCCACGCCGGCCCCGCCGATGTACAACTCGCCGCTCACGCCCAGCGGCACCGGTTGCTGCTGTTCATCCAGCAGATACACCGTGGCATTGCTCACCGGTTTGCCGATGTGCAGCGCCTGCCCGGCGTCGATACGACCCGAGGTCGCCACCACGGTGGCTTCGGTCGGCCCGTAGTTGTTGATCACTTCGAAGGATTGTTGACGCGGGAACTGGCGCAGGCGATCGCCACCGATCAGCAGCGTGCGCAACGTCGGGTGAGCGAGTTGGCGGCTGAACGCGTATTCGGCGATGGGGGTCGGCAAAAAGCTCACCTCCAGCGGCTGCGCACACCACCAGTCGAGCAGCGCATCGATGTCTTCGCCACCCTCGCTGACCGGCGCCAGATGCAGGGTCGCGCCCACGCACAGCGCCGGCCAGACTTCCCAGGCCATCGCGTCGAAACCGAAGCCGGCCAGGCTCGAGGTATGGCTGCCGGCGCGCAGGTCGAAAACGTCAGCGTGCCAATCGACCAGATTGCACAGGGTGCGATGCTCGACCATCACCCCCTTGGGCAGGCCGGTTGAACCAGAGGTGTAAATCACATAAGCGAGGTTGGCCGGGGTCAGCCCCGGCACCTTCGGCGCGCCGGCATGTTCGACGGGCCAGGTCGGCTGATCCAGCTCGATCACCGGCACCGACAGCGCCGGCAAATGCCCGCGCAGCGCACGCTGGGTCAGCACCGCGATGGGCGCGCTGTCCTCCAGCAGATAGCTCAGGCGCTCGGCCGGATGCGCCGGATCCAGCGGTACATAAGCGGCGCCAGCCTTGAGAATCGCCAGCAGCCCGACCAGTGTGTCGAGCCCGCGCCGGGCGATGATCGCCACCCGGTCATCCGGGCGCACACCGAGGTCGAGCAGATGATGAGCGAGCGCATTCGCACGTTGATTGAGTTCGGCATAGCTCAGGCATTGCCCTTGCTCAACCGCCGCCAGTGCCTGCGGCCGCAGCATCGCCTGCGCTTCGATACGCTGCGCAAGGGTGGACGGCGCCGGGTAGTTCACCCGCGTGGCATTCCACTGTTGCAGCAGCGCGGTTTCCTCGGGCGTGCTCAGGTCAAAATCCGCCACCGGCAGGTTCACCGCCTCCAGCCCCTGCTCCAGAATCAACAACCAGCGTTCCGCCAGGGCCTTGACTTGATCGGCGCTGAAATATGCCTCGCTGTAGATCAGGTACAGGCGCGCATCGTCGTTGGCAAGACTGCTCAGCAGGTGCACCGCCAGCGGTGTGGCCTCCTCGACGTTCGAGGCCTTGATGATCCGCCCCGATGCCTCGCCGTAGCGATAATCGTGAGTGCCCTGTTCGTAGGAAACCGTGACCTCGAACAGCTGCGAGCGCTCTTCGCGCAGTATACCCAGGGCGCGGTTCATTTCACTCACGGGGAAGCGCTGATGGCGGAAATCCTTGCGCAGCTCATTACGGATCGCGCCCACCAGTTCAGCGAAGGTAGATTCGCGACCGAACCCCATGCGCACCGCGCTGACCTGGGCGAACAGCCCGAGGGTGGATTTGAAGCGCGCGCCGGAGCGGTTGAGAATCGGCAACCCCACCACCCATTCGTCACGCTGCGTGCTGCGACTGAAGTAGACATGCAGCGCCGCCAGCAGCACATGGAACGCCGAGGCACCGTACGCCCGAGCCACCTGCTTCATGCGCTCGTGCAGCAGCGTCGGCAAGGGCTGTGTGTAGACCTGCGTCTGCGCGGCGGGGCCGGTCTGGCGCTGCGGGTGCCGCGGCAGCAACAGCGGTTCGGGCATTTGTCGGTACTTGTCCAGCCAGTAGGCGCGATCCTGCGCATAACGCGGCGACGCTTGGTAGCGCGCATTGTCTTCGATGAAGTCGATGTACGACGGCGCCGCGACTGGTGCCGGTTGGCCGTGCGCCAGCGCGTTATAGATCTCGTCCAGCGACTTGAACATTTCGCCAAAGCTCCAGCCATCGAAGATCAAGTGATGAGCCTGCACGGCTAACCAATGTCGCTGGTCATCGAGGTGGATCAACTGAAAGCGGAACAGGTAGCCGCCGTCCAGCACGAAGGGTTGATCGATGCGCGCCTGAACCAATCGCCGCGCCGCCGACTCAGGCTCGCCGTGCGTCGACACATCGTGGATCGGCATCGGCACTGCGACTGACCGGGCAAACTGCTGCAGCGGCAAGCCTGTTGCACCGGCGCCGGGCAACAGCACCGTGCGCATTGCGTCATGCCGGGCCACCAGCGCTTCCAGCGCGGCCTGCATCCGGGCCGGCTCCAGCGGGCCACTGAGGTCCATGTAGCCGCCGATGTTGTACAGCGGCGAATCACCGCGACTCAGCTGATCCAGCCAGATATCCAGCTGCGCAGCGGTCAGCGGATACGTCTGGAGCGATGCGGACGGCGTGGCCACCGCAGGGGCGGAAATAGGCGGCATAAGATCCTTCTCAGGTGATTTTGCGCCTATTCAAGCATCGGCCCCGAGGCCGACATGACACCTGAAACCCGGACAACCTCGTCCCCCCTGCCGGCCAGCCAACGCTTGAACAGCCTGATTGGGTGGGAACCCACTAAAAGTTCGGAGAGGAAATACTGAAATTCTTGTAGGAAAAATGCCACAACGCTGACGCCGCCATCGACCAGCGCAGTCAGCACATGAAAACGTAACTGCCCCGGTTTTCAAGCCTTTGCCGTGACCGAACAGTCACGCAAAGCGCGACCTCTGTACCAGGCACCGTCAGAAGCCCGGCGCCAACTTTCAGAAATGATGGCACTTTGTGTCCCTGTTTTCCCCCTACAGACGTAGGACAAATCCATAGGCTTAAATCCCGCCCCAGATCAGTTTCAAGGAGAGACGATTGCGTGGGCGGCTTTTGCATCAACAGCGGACGACTCGGTGATGACTCGGAACCAGGGATGACAAGGATATGAATCTGACCGGCAGCATTCGCAACATGGAAAACCCGCACTTCTACTGGCAACTGGGGGAACTGATTGCCAGCACCGGCGATGATCATTTCGCCAATAACCTGTTCCAGTTGGTCGACACTCTGGTGCCGGTCAATCGCGTCGATCTCAGCGAGTGGACGCTGGACGAGCGTCAGGCCAGCGTGGTCGAGATCAAGGCGCTGGGCAGTGCCGGCCTGCCACAGACCTTTCCGCCGCCAGACCCGTTGACGAGTCCGGACGATCATCCGTTGTTGCAGAAGATGATCGAGATGAATGATTCCCTGCTGATTCAACTCAAAGCCTCACTCCAGCCCCGCCATCCGCAGCACAGCGTGCACCAATGCAATCTGGTGTCGCGCACCTCCAACCGCCGTTGTGTCATCTCGTTCTACCGACCGCATACGCAACGGGTGTTTTCCCTGCCGGAGCTGTCGTTTCTCAAAAGCCTGTCCGACACCCTGTTGCCGCTGATTGAACGGCACGCGCAACTCAGTCGACAGATCGTCGCCAAACAACCGCGCCTGCCCCTGGCCGATCTGGAGCAGGCGCCGTTGCAGCAGGTGTTCGACGAGCGCCTGGCGCTGGGCGCCATTGTCCTCTCGGCCCGGGAAAAGGAAGTCTGCCTCGGGCTGCTGACCGGCGGCACCGTGCCGCAACTGGCCGAGCAGCTACGGGTCAAGAGCAGTTCGGTCGAGACCTACCTCAAGCGTGCCACCGCCAAACTGGGCGTCAGCGGACGGCATGGCCTGGCGCGCTGGATGGCGGGGGCATAACGGCGAAGTCAGGCTTCAACGGTGTTCGCGAGGGGTGTGGAGACTGAGTCCCCCGGCACGTATTTTTTCTGCATGAGAGCGTTCGATGTTGCGCATGTCCCTGCTGTCCCTCGCCGTCCTGTTGGCCGGTTGTTCGTTGATTCCCGAGTACCAGCGCCCTGCCTCACCAAGCGCGGCGCAGTACCCGCAAGGTGCGGTTTACCCGACACAAACACCCGCCGCAGCGCGCACTGAAGACTGGCGCACGCTGTTCAACGACCCGGCGCTGCAACAGCTGATTGAAAGCGCACTGCTGAACAATCGTGACCTGCGCGTGGCGGCGCTGAACGTCGAGGCGTTCCAGGCGCAGTACCGGATCCAGCGCGCCGATCTGCTGCCGGCGGTGTCGGCCAATGCCAGCGAGTCGCGCCAGCGCCTGCCGCCCAGCGTGACCCGCAGCAAAGCCATGATCAATTCGACCTATGCGGCGAATCTCGCGTCAGTGCCTATGAGCTGGATTTTTTCGGCCGGGTGCGCAGCCTCAGCGAGCAGGCGCTGCAGACCTGGCTGGCGACCGAGCAGGCGCGGCG
>NZ_JABULD010000697.1:0-2464 GCF_014060985.1 Pseudomonas sp. MD195_PC81_125 | reverse complement strand
TGATCTTGCTTCTAAAAAATCAAAGGCAAAAGATCGCACCTTCGGCAGCTCCTACACGGGTCGGTGTCTGTCTTACGCGGCAGTAATCCGCCATATCCCGAACGGCTGGTACGCCGGATCGATGCGCATGAACTGATACTTGCCGTGCCAGTCCCAGCGATGCCCGTTCATCAAGTCTTCACCGTGGGTGGTTGCGTCGTCGGGCAGGCCCATCTCCCACAGCGGCAATTCGAAATTGGCTTCCTGCACGTTGTGCGGATCGAGGCTCACCGCCACCAGAATGAAATTGCTGCCGTCGAAGCTGCGCTTGCCGAAGTACAGAATGTTGTCGTTCCAGGCGTTGTAGATTTTCAGGCCCAGGTGCGTGTGCAGCGCCGGGTTCTGCCGGCGGATGCGATTGAGCTGGGCAATTTCGGCAATGATGTTGCCCGGCGCATTGAAGTCGCGGACGCGGATCTCGTACTTCTCCGAATCAAGGTATTCCTCCTTGCCCGGCACCGGTGCCGATTCGCACAGTTCATAACCGGAATACATGCCCCACAGGCCCGAACCCATGGTCGCCAGCGCCGCGCGAATCAAAAAGCCCGGACGCCCCGACTCATGCAGGAACGCCGGGTTGATGTCCGGCGTATTGACGAAGAAGTTCGGCCGATAGCATTCACGCCATGGCGACTGGTTGAGCTCAGTGAAGTAGGTCGCCAACTCGGACTTGGTGTTACGCCAAGTGAAATAGGTGTAGCTCTGGCTGTACCCGACCTTGCCCAGACGCGCCATCATCGCCGGCGTGGTGAACGCCTCGGCGAGGAAAATCACTTCCGGGTGCAGTGCCCGCACATCGGCAATCAGCCATTGCCAGAACGGCAGCGGCTTGGTGTGCGGATTGTCGACGCGAAAGATCTTCACGCCTTCGTTGACCCAGCCGACCACGATATCGCGCAGCTCGACCCACAGACTGGGGATCGCGTCCGGCGCATAGAAGTCGACGTTGACGATGTCCTGGTATTTTCTTCGGCGGGTTCTCCGCGTACTTGATCGTGCCGTCCGGGCGCCAGTTGAACCAGCCCGGATGCTGCTTGAGCCACGGGTGATCCTGGGAACACTGAATGGCAAAATCGAGGGCGATTTCCAGACCATGCTCAGCGGCAGCGGCCACCAGTCGGCGGAAGTCTTCGCGAGTACCGAGCTGCGAGTGAATCGCCTCATGGCCACCCTCCTCGCTTCCGATCGCGTACGGACTACCGGGATCATCGGGACCTGCGGTGAGGGAATTGTTGCGGCCCTTGCGGTGGGCGCGGCCGATGGGGTGAATCGGCGTGAAGTACAGCACGTCAAAAACCCATGTCCTGAATCATCGGCAGACGCGCGTGTACGTCGTTGAACGTGCCGTGACGGTTGGGATCATCGGTGATCGAGCGCGGAAACAGCTCATACCAACTGGCAAACTCGGCCAGCTCCCGTTCGACGTCCACCGGGAATTCGGCGCTCAGGCTCAGATAGGCGCGGTGATCGGCCTGCGCCATCAACTGCGCACTGCGCGGGTGCAGAAACAACGCCACCTGCTCGGTTTCGAGCAGGCCGGACAATTCATGGTGCAGTGCGGCGAGTTGTTCGCTGAGCTGACCGTCGCTGCGCTCGGCGGCCTGTTGCACCATGGTGCGGCCTTCCTGCAGTTCGAGCGACACCGGGACGGCGGCATTGTGCTTTTTCTCCAGTTCGTACTGGAAACTGGCGAAGTGATCGATCCACGCTTCGATGCAATACAGGTAGCGACCCTGGCGTTCGGGACGAAACTGCCCCTGCCAACTGTTGTTGCCCAGCTCGCTCATCACTTCGCTGTGCCAGCTCTCTTCGCCCTCCGCGCGCCAACGGATGCGCACCGCCAGCTTGTCGTGGCCGTCGGCAAAGACTTTGCTGGTGACGATCACGTCACGCTCGACGATCGACTTGACGGCAAACTGCCCGCCGTCGAGGGTCGGCATGGTGTTTTCGATCACGATGCGCGGCAGCAGTAACGCCTGCGACAGCGGCATATGCGGGTTATAGCTCTGCTCTGAAGGTTTTTCAGCGGACATCGAGCCTCTCTCCTTTACGCCCCAAGGACGCTCTTGTGCCGGATCCGTGTCCACAAGGAGGCACCGGCCCCGACATGAACTCACTTAGGTTCCGAGCGACCGGCGCGGGGAAAAGTTCACAGGGATTTGCCTGGGCAAAAAAGCGGATCGAATTCGCCAGCAGGTGGTCAATCCACTTAAGCACTTCTCACGCCATGTGCCACACGGAGGTCTACAGATGAACATCCCGATCCCGGCAGAAACGCCTGATCCGAACATCGACAAACCCACCTTGCCCGAGACCGAGCCGCAGCCGATTCCCGAGCAGGAACCCCCAGGCACCACGCCACCGCCGAAGGAAGAACCGCCGACGACAATGCCGCCCGTCATCGTCTGAGCAGCACGCCCCCCCC
>NZ_JABULD010000203.1:0-3205 GCF_014060985.1 Pseudomonas sp. MD195_PC81_125 | reverse complement strand
TGCGATCTTTTGWTTTTAAAAACAAAATCAAAAGATCGCAGCCTTCGGCAGCTCCTACACAAAAGCGGTGTGACAGCGGTGTGACAGGTTTCTACCCATCGATGCAGGGCGATTGTGCAGTCTCGCAGGATTGTGCAACAGGGCGGCAGGAATCGACTAACGGCACCTTGCGCGCGGCCCTTAACCTTGGATCCTGTCGCAGCCCGTCCCCCGGCTGCCACGCGACTCCCTGGGAGGGTTGAACATGTCCAAGCAGATTCCCGTCAGTCATATGGCCTTCGTTCGAGCGCGCGCCGGCCGCTCCGCCGAACTGGGTGTACGCCTCAGTGCCTTGATCGAACCGTCACGCAACGCCCCCGGTTGCCTGAACTTTGCCCTGCAGCATTCGCAATGCGATCCGGAGCTGTGGCTGGTCTCCGGTTTCTGGAGCCATCAACAGGCAATGACCGCGTACTTCAACAGCCCGTCGATGCAGATCTTTGCCGAATTGGTTCAGGATCTGGTGGTCAACAGCCTGGATTTCCACACCTTCAAAGAAGTGTCGGCGGCGCAGGCGCTCGGACAATGCCCGGCACCGATACACAAACTCGCCGGTTGAGGGTTTAATGTCCGGCTTATTCATCTGAGCCAGGATGTGTGCCATGGCACGTAAAGAGTTCGAACACTTCGAAGCAGTCTCCGCAGTCGTCCCCGTCGAGCTGGGCGGCAATAAGGGTTATCACGCGGCAATCGCGGTCAAGGCCCTGGTCGATGGCGGTGCGCCACGTTTCCATAAACTGCTGGGTGATCAGGTGTTCCCCGGCGCCATCGCTGCCGATGACGCGGCGACCCAGGAGCTGGAACGTCTGCAGGGCGTCACTGATGACGCCGAGCTGATCTGGTAACTGCGCTTACTTGCCCGCCCCCGGGCGCCACATTTTGAACAGGGCTTCAGGCCCCAACTGGAAATAATCCGCCGGCCCGCCGCCGCGCAGAATCGGTTCTGCCGCGGCGGTGTCGTAGATCCCGTCCTTCAACAGCCACTTGGCGATATGCACGGCAACCACTTCGCCGAGAATCAGCCAGCTCGGCACGGTTTCGCCATCGGCGCGCTGCAACTGAATGATCTGCGTGACCTTGCACTCGAAGGACACCGGGCTTTCGGCTACCCGTGGCACTGCAATCAGCTTCGACGCCACCGGCGTCAGTCCCGCCAATTCAAACTCGTTGACCTCGGGCGCGACCATCGCGCAGCTCTGGTTCATCTGCTCGGCCAGTGGCCGGGTGGCGAGGTTCCAGGCGAACTCGCCGGTCTGCTCGATGTTGTTCAGGCTGTCTTTGCGTCCGACGCTGGAAAAACCAATGATCGGCGGAATGTAGTTGAACGCGTTGAAGAAGCTGTAAGGCGCAAGGTTTAGCCGGCCGTGGGCATCCTGCGAAGAAATCCAGCCGATAGGGCGCGGGCCGACGATGGCATTGAACGGATCGTGGGGCAGGCCGTGGCCGTGGGCGGGTTCGTAGAAGTGGATGTCATCGGACATGGTGAGTGAATTCCTGAGGCTGCTTTTCGGATGCAGTCATAGTGCAAGGACGCCCCGCATATTGCCAGCCAGACGCTGATCCCACTGTAGGAGCTGCCGAAGGCTGCGATCTTTTGTTTTTTTCAAGATCAAGATCAAAAGATCGCACCTTCGGCAGCTCCTACAGGGGGGCTGTATGTATTTGAGAAAAATGTGATGGTTCAGAAATGACTAAGCCCGGCCGAAGCCGGGCTGTGGAAGAGCTGCTGATATTCAGCTGATGGCTGCAGCAGTACCGGTTTTATCGAAGCCGTCAGCCGCGATGGCGTTGGCAGTACCGGTCTTGTCGAAGCCATCGGCAGCCACGGTTTTGCCGATGTTGGTTTTATCGAAACCGTCAGCGGCGTAAGTGCCCGAGTGGCTGGTTTCGATGGCGGCGCTGGCGCCGGAAATGAAGTCGGCCGATTTGGTTTTGTCCGAACCATCGGCAGCGAAAGTGTTGGCGGCCAATACGGACAGGGTCAGGGCGAGGATCAGTTTGGTTTTCATGTCAGTTACTCCAGATGCGTTGGCGATGTGTCTTGCTTGGATCTAATGCTACGCCAACTAAATTGATTAAAAAGCGCAAATAAATGCTAAAAACAATCGATTAACTTGATATTAAGGGCGGCGCATTCAATTCGCTTTCGTCGTCAGAGCGAGCGCCGCGCAGGTCATCGATCAGGTAGGTGCAGGATGCGGGAGATGCATTAACCGCTAATTAATGGCCTCCTTCGGGCTGTGTGACAGATTTTTCATACATTCCCGACCGGTTTTTCACCGGCGCAACGCCAGTCTGCCCACGGCCAGAAAACCAAGAACCGGCCGTCTCACACTGGAGCTTTGCTTGCGATGAATAAACTGCCTCAAATCACCCTGGCGTTCTGGGTCATGAAAATCTGCGCGACGACCCTGGGGGAAACCGCGGGGGATTTGCTGTCGATGACCCTCAACGTCGGTTACGCCCTCAGCTCGCTGATCCTGATCAGCGTGTTCGTGCTGACCCTGATCACCCAGTTGATGGCCAAGACCTACAAGCCGCTGCTGTACTGGATCGTGATTCTTTCCACCAGCACCGCCGGCACCACCATGTCCGACTTCATGGACCGCACCCTGGGACTGGGCTACGCCACCGGATCGATGATCCTGATTGCGATTCTGCTGGCGATCTTCGCGGCCTGGCGCCTGAGCGGCGATTCGCTGAACGTCAGCAAGGTGCAAACCTTCCGCGGCGAGATGTTCTATTGGATGGCGATTCTGTTTTCCAACACCCTGGGGACCGCGCTCGGCGACTACCTGGCCGATGATTCGGGCCTGGGTTTTGCCGGTGGCGCGCTGCTGATCGGCTCGACCATTGCCGTGGTGGTTGCGCTCAAATACTTCACCAGGATTTCGACCGTGGTCTTGTTCTGGGTGGCGTTCGTGCTGACCCGGCCGTTCGGTGCGACCTTGGGTGACCTGATGACCAAATCCCATGAAAAGGGTGGCCTGGACTTCGGCACCATCGGCTCGTCGGCGGTGCTGGCGGGGATTCTGCTGGTGATGATTGCCGGCGCGTCGTATGCGCAGAAACGTTATGGCAAGCCGCCGGTGGCCGAGTTGACTTGATAATCGGTTGAAGCGAAAAGATCGCAGCCTCCGGCAGCTCCTACAAAGGGAATGCGTTT
>NZ_JABULD010000083.1:0-3885 GCF_014060985.1 Pseudomonas sp. MD195_PC81_125 | reverse complement strand
CAAAAGATCGCACCTTCGGCAGCTCCTACAGGGGGCGATTCAGTAGGGTTTCCAGGCGGGCCAGGGGCGGGGCGTCTTGGTTGCGGTCGAAGACTTGGATGGCGATTTTGAGTAGTCGGCCGTTTTCAGCCGCTGCGATTACTTGCTCACACCGCAACAACAACCGTCCCTGATCACAATCAGCGGCTTTCACACCGGTCGGCAATCGACCTTCCAGTTGCAGTTCCGCCATGCGGGTTTGCGCTGCGATCATTGCAATTGAGCGATCCCGCAGAACTCCACTGCTTTGGGTCATCAACCCTGCCACGCGCACGGCCGCTGACATCGCCACGGCAATGATCGCCAGCGCCACCAGCACTTCAATCAGGGTGAAACCCGCTTCTCGGGAACACGCGCGCATATAAGGCCCAAAACCAAAACACAGCCTTCGACCCTAACCCCCGTCCTTGACGGCTTGACGACGAAAACTCCCGAGGATTTTCAACATCCCTGACATATCTTCTTGCAACACTGCGCGTCGAATCGAATCAAGCCAAGGGAATGTCGAGATGGATATCGCGCAGTTCAAACAGCCCAGCCGACCGAGCCGGATGCCCCGTGGGCAGCAGGGTTTTACCCTGATCGAGATCATGGTGGTGGTGGTGATTCTCGGGATTCTGGCGGCGATGGTGGTGCCCAAGGTGCTGGATCGGCCGGATCAGGCGCGGGCCACGGCGGCGAAGCAGGACATTGGCGGTTTGATGCAGGCGCTGAAGTTGTATCGCCTCGATCACGGCACTTACCCGAGCATGACTCAGGGTTTGAAAGTGCTGGTGGAGCGGCCGGCGGATGCGAAGAACAGCAATTGGCGTTCGTACCTGGAGCGTTTGCCAAATGACCCGTGGGGCCGTCCTTATCAGTACCTCAACCCCGGCGCCAACGGCGAGATCGATATCTTTTCCCTCGGTGCCGACGGTCAGCCTGACGGCGACGGCGTGAATGCCGACATCGGTTCCTGGCAGCTGTAAGGCCGGCGATGAACAGCCAATCGAACCAGCAGGGGATGGCAATCATCAGTGCGTTGTTGATTGCGGCGGTGGTCGCGGTGATTGCGGCGGGGATGTTGACCCGGCAGAGCGTTTCGACCCGCGCACTGGAGGCGGATCAGCAGCGGGTTCAGGGGCGCTGGTTGTTGCACGGCGGGCTGGAGATCAGCCGGCAATTGCTTTGGGATGCGCGGCAGCGTGATCCGCTGACCCGGCTCGATCAGCCGTGGGCGCAGCGTTTGAATGCGCACGGTTTCGAGGGGCGGCTGGAGGATGAGCAGGGCAAGTTCAACCTGCGCAATCTGGTGGCCAACGAGCGTGTCGATGAGGCGCAGGTGCAGGCGTTTCAGCGGCTGTGCGCGTTGATCGGCATCAGCGCCGGGTTGAGTCAGCGCATCAGTCAGCGGGTGATCGGCTCTTATCCGTATCTGTTGAACCCGCAAATAGCCGAGAACACTACGAGCAAAAACGCCTTTGACAGTGGCCGCGCCACGTCGCCGAATGCGTCGCGCAAGCCACAGCATCCGAAGTTGCCGATGCTGCGAAGTGTCGATGATCTGCGCAGCGTCGAGGGCGTGAATGAGGCGGTCATCGGCAAACTGGCGCCGTACCTGACGGTTATTCCGGCAACCACCTGGCTCAATGGCAATACCGCCACCGCGCCGGTGCTGGCCGCGTATGTGCCGGGGTTGTCGCTGGAGCGGGCGCAGGCCCTGATCAATGAGCGTGACGCCGGGCGCTGGTTCATCAACCGTGGCGATTTCGTCAACCGCTTGCGCATGCCCAATCTGGAACTGACCAGCGTCAAGGTCGGCATCACCAGTGACTGGTTTCGTCTGCGTGGCGAGGCGCGGCGGGATCAACGGCGGGTCAGTCTCGATGCGTTGTTGCACCGCAGCGAGGATCGTTTGCCGCAAGTGATCTGGTCGCGGGTGGGCGTATGAGTCAGTTGCGTGTGGGTTTGCCGCCACTGGCGCAATTGGGCCTCGACAGTGAATTGGACTGTGCATGGCTGGACCGTCAGGGCCAGGTCAGTCGGGAGCAGCGCCTGACCGTTGCGCAACTGGGGCAGTTACCGAAGCAGCCAGGGCTCAGCGTTTTTCTGCACCCGGCGGATAGTTTGCTGGCGAGCATCGACCTTCCACCGTTGCCGGCGAACAAGACCGCAGCGGCGGTGCAATGCGCGGCGCAGGCCCTAATGCTCGGTGACTGCAATGACATGCACATCGCTCACAGTTCGCGGGATGAAGCGGGGCAGGTGCAGATCGCCTGGGCGCCGCGTCAACGCTTGCAGCATCTGGGGCAACTGCTGAAGCAGGCCGGACTGAATCTGCGCGGCTTGTACCCGGCGGCGTACAGCTTGCCGGTGCTGCCGGGCACGGTGGCCTGTCGGCAGGACGGCCATTTGTTGCTGCGCGAAAGCGTGCAGGTGGCGCGGGTGCAGCCGCTGTTCGACGACGAGATTGGTGACTGGCTGCTGAGCTGCGGCACGCCGTTGCACTGGATCGGTTCGACGCCACCGCCGGATGCAGAATTGCCGATGGCCGAGGCGCAGCGCTGGACCGGGCCGTTGCCCGGTTGGGGCCTGCACGGCGCGGTGCAACAGCAGCGCAGCGAGCATCGCGGTTGGGGGCCGGGCGCTGGGGCTGTGCGCCTTGGCGGTGGCGGTGTGGGTCATCGGCCTGAACCTGTATGCCGCCCGTGAGGCCAGTCAGGGCCAGCAGCTCAAGGCGCAGATGGCGCAGCGGGTGAAGCAGGCCTTTCCCGAGTTGCCGGTGATCCTCAATCCGCTGCAGCAGGCCCGTCAGCAATTGGCGGCGCGGCAGAAGGGCGCGGCGGAGGACCCGGCGCAGCCGTTCAATCGGCTGGTGTTGCAGGCCGGCAGTGGCATGCCGTTCATGGCCGGCACGGTCGAGCGCCTGACGTTTGTCGACGGCACGTTGCAGTTGAGTTTGCTGGCCGACGTCCGGCGCAGCGCCAATGACAAGGACAAGGATTGGCAAGCCGCATTGGCCCAGATCGGGATCAGTGCGACGGCTGACGATGAGGCTGGCTGCTGCGCCCGAGCGATGAAGTCACCACTCCCGACGACAGCGCTGACGACAGCGGAGCAGAAGATGAATAAGGCGATGCTGTTTGTCTATCGCGCCCGTTGGCAGCGTTTCAGCGCGCAGTTTCAGGCGCGCTGGCAAGCGTTGGCCCTGCGCGAAAAGCGCATGGTCAGCGGCATGGCGGCGGTGCTGTTGTCGCTGTTGGTGTGGGTCGCACTGATTCAGCCGCCGCTGAAAAAAATCACTTACTGGCAAAGCGAAACGCCGAAGTTGCGTGCGCAGACCGAAGCCCTTGAAGTGCTGTTGCGCGAAGTCAGCGTGCGCCCGGACGGGCAAAGTCTTGCGCAGTCTCTTGAGCAGACGCTGCAGGCCAGCGGCCTGGCCGGACACTTTCAATTGCAGGCCGGAGAGGCCGGCGCGTGGCAACTGACGTTTGACGCGGCACCGGCCGACGCGGTGCTCGACTGGCTGTTGAGCACTCCGGCACAACTTTCTCTGCAATTGGTCGAGGCCCGTTTGCAACGCGCCGACAACGCTTCGACCGAAGTCACTGCCGGCACATTGTCAGGCACCGTTCGCATGGATCAGGCGCTGGGCGCTAAGGAAGCTTCATGAAGGGGTCAGGATCCAAACCGGCGCGCATGGCGTTGCCGATGCTGCTGATGGCATTGAGCGCGTGCAGCAACACCAGCACGCCGCCGAATCAGCCGCCGTTGCTGGTGGACAGCGAACTCGGCCGCCCACTGGCCAACACCCAACGCAGCGGTGATGCGCTGCTTGATCGGCAACGCGCCCCGGCACAAACCGCG
>NZ_JABULD010000650.1:0-3115 GCF_014060985.1 Pseudomonas sp. MD195_PC81_125 | reverse complement strand
CCCACAGAGATTTCCAGTGAACACAAAGTTTGTGAACACCAAACAAACCTGTGGGAGCTGGCTTGCCAGCGATGAACGATGACGCGGTACTGGATCAGCGCTCGCTACGCAACATTTCCTTCGGCACATACTTGCCGATCTCGAACTTGCCGATTGCCGCGCGGTGCACTTCGTCCGGGCCGTCGGCCAGGCGCAGGGTGCGTTGCATGGCGTACATGTAGGCCAGCGGGAAATCGTTGGAGACCCCGGCCCCGCCATGGATCTGGATCGCCCGGTCGATCACCCGCAGCGCGACGTTTGGCGCGACAACCTTGATCTGCGCGATCTCGCTTCTGGCAACCTTGTTACCCACGGTGTCCATCATGTACGCCGCTTTCAGGGTCAGCAGGCGCGCCATGTCGATTTCCATCCGCGAATCGGCGATCTTGTCGACGTTACCGCCCAGACGCGCCAGCGGTTTGCCGAATGCAGTGCGACTCACCGAACGTTTGCACATCAATTCCAGTGCGCGCTCGGCCATGCCGATCGAACGCATGCAGTGGTGAATGCGGCCCGGGCCAAGGCGACCCTGAGCGATTTCGAAGCCTCTTCCCTCACCGAGCAGGACGTTTTCGTACGGCACGCGCACGTTGTCGAACAGCACCTCGGCGTGGCCGTGCGGTGCATCGTCGTAACCGAACACCGGCAGCGGACGGACGATTTTCACCCCGGGGGTGTCGACCGGTACGAGAATCATCGAGTGCTGGGCATGGCGCGGTGCGTCGGGGTTACTCAGGCCCATGAAGATCAGGATCTTGCAACGTGGATCGCAAGCGCCGGAGGTCCACCACTTCTTGCCGTTGATCACCCACTCGTCACCATCACGCACAGCGCGGGCGGCCATGTTGGTGGCGTCGGACGAGGCCACGTCCGGTTCGGTCATGGCGAACGCCGAGCGGATTTCGCCGCGCAGCAGCGGTTCGAGCCAGCGCTGTTTCTGTTCTTCGTTGGCGTAGCGCACCAGTACTTCCATGTTGCCGGTGTCCGGTGCCGAGCAGTTGAACGGCTCTGGCCCGAGCAGCGAACGGCCCATGATTTCGGCCAGCGGTGCGTATTCCAGGTTGGTCAGCCCGGCGCCGAATTCCGACTCCGGCAGAAACAGGTTCCACAGACCTTCGGCTTTAGCCTTGGCTTTGAGTTCTTCCATGATCGCGGTCGGCTGCCAGCGATCGCCCTCGGCAACCTGGCGTTCGAACACGGCTTCGGCCGGGTAAACGTAAGTGTCCATGAACGCGGTCACGCGCTCACGCAGTTCTTGCACCTTGGGCGAATAAGCGAAATCCATGAGCAATTACCTTCTATGGGCAGAGGTTGTTCAGATCATGCAATCGATGCTAGAACAGCGTTGATAATTTACCTAGCCTATTCTCGGCGTGTATAAACATTCATCACCGATATATGATCCGCTGATCGTCAGCCCCTAGAACAAGAGAAGCCGCGTTATGAATCTGAGTAAGGTCGACCTCAACCTTTTCATCGTCTTCGACGCGATCTACACCGAAGCCAATCTGACCCGCGCCGGGCAGATTGTCGGCATCACCCAGCCGGCGGTGTCCAACGCACTGGCGCGGTTGCGCGAAACCTTCAATGACCCGCTGTTCGTGCGCACCGCGCAGGGCATGGTGCCGACGCCGATGGCGCAGAACATCATCGGCCCGGTGCGCAACGCGCTGTCGCTGCTGCGGGTGTCGGTGCAGGAGAGCCGGATTTTCAACCCGGCGCAGGCGGTGAAGACTTACCGCATCAGCATGACCGACCTCACTGAGGCGGTGATTCTGCCGCCGCTGTTCCAGCGTTTGCGGCGTCTGGCGCCGACGGTGATCATCGAGAGCTTCCTGTCCAAACGCCGTGAGACCACCAAGGAACTGGCGGCCGGACGCCTGGATTTTGCCGTCGATGCGCCACTCAATACCGATCCGCAAGTGCGCCACGTCAAGCTGATGGAAGACCGTTACGTCTGTGCGATGCGCAAGGGCCATCCGCTGGCGGGCAAGGAAAAACTCAGCCTCGACGACTACCTGTCGCTGACGCATATCCACATCTCCAGCCGCCGCAGCGGTCTGGGCTATGTCGATCTGTCCCTGGGGAAAATGGGCATTCAGCGCAAGATCGCCCTGCGCTCGCAGCATTATTTGATGGCATCGCAGGTCATGCAGCAGACCGATATGGTCATGACCGTGCCCGAGCGTTTTGCCCGGCGCAACGATTTGCATGCGTTCAACCTTCCAGTCAACGACGTGCCGCCGGTGGAGACTCACCTTTACTGGCATGAGAGCACCGACCAGGACCCAGCCAACCGTTGGATGCGTGAGCAGATCATCGAGTTGTGCCAGCAAGTGGCGGCGCAGGAGAAGAAGCTCGATAAGGTGTAAGGCTGGCTACCGCGTTTTCGTTCTTCGCGAGCAGGCTCGCTCCCACAGTTGATCGCGTTCCATCTGAAGAAACACGACCGAATGTGGAAGCGAGCCTGCTCGCGAAGAGGCCAGCACTGGCGCCACACATTTTGAACCTTGACGTAAACGTCAACTCGCCATTAGCTTAGCGCCAAGACCTTCTTTCGAGCGCTTTCATGAGCAGCCAGACTTACAGCATTTCCGACCTCGCCCGCGAGCTGGACATCACCACCCGGGCGATCCGCTTTTATGAAGAGCAAGGCCTGCTAAGCCCTGAGCGCCGTGGCCAGGAACGCATCTATTCACCACGCGACAAGGTCAGCCTGAAGCTGATCCTGCGCGGCAAGCGCATTGGTTTCTCGCTCGCCGAATGCCGCGAGTTGATCGAACTTTACGACCCCTCCAGCGGTAACACCAAACAGCTCAACAGCATGCTGGCGAAAATCAGCGAGCGCCGGGCACAGCTCGAGCAGCAGTTACTCGACATCGAACAGATGAAGCTGGAACTCGACACCGCGGAAGAACGCTGCGTGCAGGCGTTGGAACAGACGCTCAAGGGCCAGCAATCAGTTCAGTAATCCAAATAAATCCCTTGTGGGAGCGAGCCTGCTCGCGAATGCACCAGGTCAATCACCAAAGATGTTGAAATGACAGATCGCTCGCGTGCAGGCTCGCTCCCACAG
>NZ_JABULD010000417.1:0-11800 GCF_014060985.1 Pseudomonas sp. MD195_PC81_125 | reverse complement strand
TCTTTTGATCTTGCTATTGAAAAAACAAAAATCAAAAAGATCGCAGCCTGCGGCAGCTCCTACAGTTTATGTGTGTGGCTGACCGGCTAGAAAACCAGGCGAAAACGCCAGTTTCAACTTCACCCTTGTAGACCGTCCTGCCCACCCCCATATTGGGGCGACTGACGCGTGAAGGAATCCAAATTGAGCGAACTTCTCAACCGCCGCCTGGCTCTGCTCGGCGAGCGCGCCAACCTCTCTCTGCTCGAACAGTGCCTCCACGGTATCGAACGTGAATGCCTGCGCGTGACCAGTGAAGGTCGTCTGGCGCAAACGCCGCACCCGGAAGCCTTGGGTTCCGCGCTGACCAATGAACAGATCACCACCGACTATTCCGAGTCGCTGCTGGAATTCATCACCCCCGCCCTGCCCGATCCGGCCGATACGCTGGCGAGCCTGGACAAGATTCATCGCTTTGCCTACAGCAAGCTCGGCAACGAGTACCTGTGGAGTCCATCGATGCCGTGCCCGTTGCCGGCCGAGGAAGATATCCCGATTGCCTATTACGGCACCTCCAACATCGGTCAGCTCAAGTACGTCTACCGCAAAGGCCTGGCCCTGCGGTACGGCAAGACCATGCAGTGCATCGCCGGGATTCACTACAACTTTTCCCTGCCGGAAAAGCTCTGGCCGCTGCTGCGCGAAGCCGAAGGTTTCGTCGGCACCGACCGCGATTTCCAGTCGTCGTCCTACATCGCGCTGATCCGCAACTTCCGCCGCTACAGCTGGCTGCTGATGTACCTGTTCGGTGCTTCGCCAGCGCTGGATGCGGGCTTCCTGCGCGGCCGTTCGCATCAGTTGGAACAACTGGATGCGGACACCCTGTACCTGCCGTACGCCACCAGCCTGCGCATGAGCGACCTCGGTTACCAGAGCAACGCCCAGGCCGGCCTGACGCCGTGCTACAACGATCTGGCGAGCTACACCGACAGCCTGCGCAAAGCCGTGGCCACGCCGTATCCGCCGTATGTGGAAGTCGGCACGCACCAGGATGGAGAGTGGGTTCAGCTCAACACCAACATCCTGCAGATCGAAAACGAGTACTACTCCAACATCCGCCCGAAACGCGTGACCTACACCGGCGAGCGGCCAATCCAGGCACTGATGGCCCGTGGCATTCAGTACGTCGAAGTGCGTTGCCTGGACATCAACCCGTTCCTCCCGATGGGCATCGACGTCACCGAGTCGCGCTTCCTCGACGCGTTCCTGCTGTACTGCGCGCTGAACGACAGTCCGCTGCTGACCAACACTTCGTGCGGCAACGCCACCTCGAACTTCCTCAGCGTGGTCAAGGAAGGCCGGCGTCCGGGGCTGCAATTGCAGCGTGACGGTGAAGCGGTCGAGCTGAAGGTCTGGGCAGCCGAGCTGCTGGAAAAAATCGCACCGCTGGCGGCGTTGCTTGATCAAAGCCACGGCGGCGACGCGCATAGCAAGGCGCTGGATGCGCAACTGGCCAAAGTCAGCGACCCGTCCCTGACCCCGTCGGCGCAGGTGCTGGCCGCGATGGCCGAGCACAAGGAAAGCTTTGCGCAATTCTCCCTGCGTCAGAGCCAGGCCCACGCCGAGTTCTTCCGCCGCGAGCCGTTGACGGCGGATGAGCAGGCGAAGTTTGAGGAACTGGCGCGTTCGTCGCTGGCACAACAGGCGGAGCTTGAACAGAACGAGGTGGGCGATTTCGATGTGTTTGTCGGGTCGTATCAGGCGAGCATTCTGGCGATCAGCAACTAAGCGCCGCCTTTGAAAAGATCGCAGCCTGCGGCAGCTCCTACAGGGTGTACGCCTATCCCATGTAGGAGCTGCCGCAGGCTGCGATCTTTTGATCTTTAGATTTTTCCGCTCATAAGCTAAGTCTAAAAAGTTATTTATTTTTAGTTTCTTAGATCATTTAGTCTCCTTTCACGCCGATCGTCGGTCGCCTGATTTGGAGCACTCCCCATGAAACTGAATTTCCCGCTTCGCCTGCTGGCCGTGGCCTCTCTGGCTGCTGCGAGCTTTCTGGCGCAGGCCGCCGACCTCACCGTCGCTTACCAGACCACCGTCGACCCGGCGAAAGTCGCCCAGGCCGATGGCACCTACGAGAAAGCCACCAAAGCCGACATCAGCTGGCGCAAGTTCGACAACGGCGCCGACATCATCGCCGCCATCGCGTCCGGTGACGTGCAGATCGGCTATCTCGGTTCCAGTCCGCTGACCGCTGCGATCACCCGCAAAGTTCCGGTGGAAACCTTCCTCATCGCCACCCAGATCGGCGCCGCCGAAGCACTGGTCGCTCGCGACGGTTCCGGGATCAAGACCCCGCAGGATCTGGTCGGCAAGAAAATCGCCGTGCCGTTCGTGTCCACCGGTCACTACAGCCTGCTCGCCGCGCTGAAGCACTGGAACATCGATCCGTCGAAAGTCACCGTGCTCAACCTCGCCCCGCCAGCGATCATCGCCGCGTGGAAACGCGGTGATATCGACGCCACTTACGTGTGGGATCCGGCCCTCGGTGTGGCCAAGGAAAACGGCAAAGTGCTGATCACTTCCGGCGAACTGGCCAAGTTCGGCGCGCCGACCTTCGATGCCTGGATCGTGCGCAAGGACTTCGCCGAGAAGCACCCGGAAATCGTCACCGCGTTCGCCAAGGTCACCCTCGACGCCTACGCCGATTACCGCAAGGATCCCAAAGCCTGGCTCGCCGACCAGTCCCACGTCGACAAGCTGGTGAAACTCTCCGGCGCCAAGGCCAGCGACATTCCATTGCTGCTGCAAGGCAACGTCTACCCGTTGGCAGCTGATCAAGTGATCAGCCTCGGCGCGCCGACCACCCAAGCCATCACCGACACCGCCGCGTTCCTCAAGGAGCAAGGCAAGGTCGAAGCCGTACTGCCGGACTACGCGCCGTACGTCAGCGCCAAATACATCACCAACTGATCGGGAGTTCACTGCGATGGCCTTGCTACAGCTGGAGCGCATCAGCGCACAGTACCCGGGCAGCCCGGAACCGGTGCTGGCGGACATTTCCCTGACCCTCGGGCCTCAGCAATTGCTGGTCGCCCTCGGCCCGTCCGGCAGTGGCAAGACCTCGCTGTTGAACCTGATTGCCGGCTTCGTCGAACCCAGCGCCGGGCGCATCACCCTCGACGGCGTGCCGGTCAAAGGCCCGAGCGCCGAACGTGGTGTGGTGTTCCAGGATGACGCGCTGCTGCCCTGGCAGGATGTGTTGGCCAACGTCGCGTTCGGTCTGGAACTGGCTGGTATCGCCAAGGACAAGCGCGAAAAGATCGCCCGGGAAATGCTCGCGCTGGTTGATCTCTCAGGGTTCGAAAGCCGTCGTATCTGGCAACTCTCCGGCGGCCAGAAACAGCGCGTCGGCCTGGCCCGCGCCCTCGCGGCCGACCCGCGCGTGCTGCTGATGGACGAGCCCTTCGGCGCCCTCGACGCCTTCACTCGCGAGCAGATGCAGGAGCTGTTGCTGCAAGTCTGGCAGCGCACCGCCAAACCGGTGTTCCTGATTACCCACGACATCGAAGAAGCGGTATTCCTCGCCACTGACCTGATTCTGCTGGCGCCGAATCCGGGGCAGATCGTTGAGCGTCTGCCTCTGGATTTCGGCCAGCGCTACGCCGCCGGTGAGTCGGCGCGAGCGATCAAATCCGACCCGCGTTTTATCGAAACCCGCGAGCACGTGCTGAGCAGAGTGTTCTCGCAACGCAGCGCCGTGCAACGGCAGGAGCGCGCATGAGCAGTTACGACGTTTCCGCCCCCGCAGTGAAAACCCCGTCGGTAGCGATTCCAGTCCGGCGCAGCTCAGCACCCGCTGGATCAGCTTGCTGACCCTGTTCGCCTTACTGGTGATCTGGTGGGCCGTGACTGCCACCGGTTTGATCGAACCGCTGTTCCTGCCGCCACCGTCCGCCGTGTTGCAAAAAGGCTGGTTGCTGGCGACCACCGGTTACATGGATTCGACCCTGTGGCAGCACCTGGGCGCGAGCCTGAGCCGCATCGGTCTGGGTCTGGGTTTTGCGATTCTGACCGCAGTGCCGGTGGGCATCGCCATCGGCGCCAACCGTATTGCCCGTGGTGTGCTTGATCCGTTGATCGAGTTCTACCGGCCGATTCCGCCACTGGCTTATCTGCCGCTGATCGTGATCTGGTGTGGTATCGGCGAGTTGTCGAAAGTGCTGCTGATCTACCTGGCGATTTTCGCCCCGATTGCCATTGCCACCGCGACCGGCGTGCGCACCGTTGACCCGGCGAAATTGCGCGCTGCTCAGTCGCTCGGTGCGACCCGCGCACAGTTGATCCGCCACGTGATTTTGCCCAGCGCCCTGCCAGATATTCTGACCGGTGTGCGCATCGGTCTGGGCGTCGGCTGGTCGACTCTGGTCGCTGCCGAACTGATCGCCGCCACCAGCGGTTTGGGGTTCATGGTGCAGTCGGCTGCGCAATTTCTGGTCACCGATGTGGTGGTGCTGGGGATTCTGGTGATCGCCCTGATCGCCTTCGCCATGGAAATGGGCCTGCGCGCCCTGCAGCGCAAACTGGTGCCGTGGCACGGCCAAACCCACTAAAGCATTTGTGAATCCTCCTGTGTAGGAGCTGCCGCAGGCTGCGATCTTTTGATCTGCTTTTTAAAAAACAAATCAAAAGATCGCAGCCTGCGGCAGCTCCTACAGGGGCGCGGTTACCCGGAATTGAAGAGAACCATCATGAGCAGCCTGACCATCACCCCCTTAAGTTCGGCCCTCGGCGCGCAGATCAGCGGCGTCGACGTCAGCCAGCCGTTGAACCTGGAACAGCGCAATGCCATCGAGCAGGCGCTGCTCAAGTACCAGGTGCTGTTCTTTCGCAACCAGCCGATCGAGCCTGCGCAACAGGCGCGTTTCGCGGCGTACTTTGGCGACCTGCACATCCATCCGATCTACCCGAACGTGCCGGAGCAGCCCGAGGTGCTGATCCTCGACACCGCCGTCACCGACGTGCGCGACAACGCGATCTGGCACACCGACGTGACCTTCCTGCCAACGCCGGCGATGGGCGCGGTGCTCAGCGCCAAGCTGCTGCCGGAGTTCGGTGGCGATACGTTGTGGGCCAGCGGGATCGCCGCGTACGAAGCGCTGTCGGCGCCGATGAAAACCCTGCTCGAAGGGCTGACTGCGACCCACGATTTCACCCGCTCGTTTCCGCTGGAGCGCTACGGCAACACGCCCGAAGCGCTGGCACAGTGGGAAGAGGCACGACGCAAGAACCCACCGTTGTCACACCCGGTGATCCGCACGCACCCGGTAAGCGGTCGCCGTTCGTTGTTCGTCAACGAAGGCTTCACCTCAAAGATCAACGAACTGTCGGACACCGAAAGCGAGGCGATTCTGAAATTCCTGTTCGCCCACGCAACGCGGCCTGAATTCACCATTCGCTGGCGCTGGCAGCAGGACGACATCGCGTTCTGGGATAACCGCGTGACCCAGCATTACGCGGTGGATGATTACCGTCCGGCACGGCGGGTGATGCAACGGGCGACGGTGCTGGGGGATGTGCCGTTCTTCAAATGAGGCCCGATTTCCTCGTTGTCTGAACTGACCCCTTCGCGGGCAAGCCCGCTCCCACAGGTACAGCACCGTTCACAGACTTTGTGTACGACTGGAACCCTGTGGGAGCGGGCTTGCCCGCGAAAGCGTCAGAGCAGGCGCCGAATAACTCGGCGCCAGTCATTTATTCAGCGGTCGACGGCTTCTCCCACAGATTGATCCCGCCCTCTTGGGCAAACCGGTCGATCTCCGCCAGTTCCTCAGCACTGAAGCTCAGATTCTTCAGCGCCCCGACGTTTTCGATGATCTGCTCCGGCCGGCTCGCACCGATCAGCGCCGAAGTTACCCGTGGATCACGCAGGGTCCAGGCCAATGCCAGCTGCGCCAGGCTCTGGCCACGACGTTTGGCGATCTCGTTCAACGCACGCACGTGGGCAATGTTGGCCTCGGACAAGTGCGACGCCTGCAGCGAACCACCGCCCGGACGATTGACCCGCGCATCCGCCGGCACGCCATTGAGGTATTTGTCGGTCAGCAGACCTTGGGCCAACGGCGTGAACGCGATCACACCAGTGCCGAGTTCTTCGGTGGTGTCGAGCAGGTCTTTTTCCACCCAGCGATTGAGCAGGTTGTACGCCGGCTGATGAATCAGCAGCGGCACTTTCCATTCCTTGAGCAGCGCAGCGATCTCGCGGGTTTTCACCCCGGAGTACGACGAGATGCCGATGTACAACGCCTTGCCCCGCTGCACGGCGGTGGCGAGGGCGCTGGCGGTCTCTTCCAGAGGGGTGTCCGGGTCGAAGCGGTGCGAATAGAAAATATCCACGTAGTCCAGACCGAGGCGCTGCAGGCTCTGGTCGAGGCTGGCCAGCACGTATTTGCGCGAGCCGCCGCCCTGACCGTACGGGCCGGCCCACATGTCCCAACCGGCCTTGCTGGAGATGATCAGCTCATCGCGGTACGGCTTGAAGTCTTCGCGCAGCAGACGACCGAAGTTGATTTCGGCGCTGCCGTATGGCGGGCCGTAGTTGTTGGCCAGGTCGAAGTGGTTGATGCCCAGGTCGAACGCCGTACGCAGCAGGGCGCGCTGGGTGTCGATCGGCGTGCTGTCGCCGAAGTT
The DNA here is from genome assembly GCF_014060985.1 of Pseudomonas sp. MD195_PC81_125. NCBI lineage: Bacteria > Pseudomonadati > Pseudomonadota > Gammaproteobacteria > Pseudomonadales > Pseudomonadaceae > Pseudomonas > Pseudomonas sp. MD195_PC81_125. The sequence goes on along the minus strand of NZ_JABULD010000417.1, from coordinate 5,131 downwards.
GTGCCACAGGCCCAGCGACAGCGCGGGCAGCACCAGACCGCTGCGGCCGACGCGGCGGTAAGGGATGGAGTCGTAGCGGTTTTCGGCAGCGGTATAAGTCATCGAATCCTCTCTTGTTTGATTAACAGCAAATTGAGGGTGAATTTCAACTTTGTGGTGAGGGTATTTATCCCCGATGGACGGCGTAGCCGTCCCAAAAAAAATCGCGAATTTGAATACAGATTTGGGGGTGGCTTTCGCCACCCATCGGGGATAAATCCCCTCACCACAGGGTGTTTACACAAATCTGTTTTGCGGCCGGGCCAGGCCGAGGTGTTCGCGCAACGTCCGGCCCTCATACTCGGTTCTGAACAGCCCGCGCCGCTGCAGTTCCGGGACCACACCATGGGCGAAGTCTTCGAGACCGCCCGGCAGGTGCGGCACCAGCACGTTGAAGCCATCCGCCGCGCCTTGTTCGAACCACGCCTGCAAGTGATCGGCGATCTGCGTCGGCGTGCCCACCAGGCTGTAATGCCCGCGTCCGCCAGCAATCCTGCGGCCCAATTCGGCGAGGGTCAGGTTCTCCCGGCCCGCCAGCTCAGTCAGCAGTTTCTGCCGGCTCTGCTGGCCGCTGTCGGTCAGCGGCAACTCAGGCAACGGTCCGTCCAGCGGGTACTTCGACAAGTCGAAGTTGCCCAGCATACGCCCAAGCAACGCCACGCCAACCTCCGGCTCGACCAATTGCTGAAACGTTTCACATTTTTCCTGCGCTTCGGCTTCTGTCTGCCCGACGACGACAAACACTCCCGGCATGATTTTCAGCGAATCGGCACTGCGTCCGTACTTGGCCAGACGTCCCTTGAGGTCGGCGTAGAACGCCTGCGCACCGTCCAGCGACGTCTGCGCGGTGAACACCACTTCAGCAGTTTGTGCCGCCAGCTCACGCCCGGTTTCGGATGAGCCGGCCTGCACGATTACCGGTTGTCCCTGCGGCGAGCGTGCGACGTTCAACGGGCCTTTCACCCGAAAGTGCTCACCGACGTGATCCAGCACGTGCAGCTTCGACGGGTCGTAATACGCGCCGCTGGCCTTGTCGCGCACGAAGGCATCGTCCTCCCAACTGTCCCACAGCCCGGTGACCACCTGATGAAACTCCCGGGCGCGGCTGTAGCGCTCGGCGTGGCCGATGTGCTCGTCGCGACCAAAGTTCAGTGCCTCGGCAGCGTTGTCCGAGGTCACCAGATTCCACCCGGCGCGGCCGCCCGACAGATGATCGAGCGAGGCGAATTTGCGCGCCACGTGATACGGCTCGTTGTAGCTGGTGGTCGCCGTGGCGATCAGGCCGATGTGCTCGGTCACCGCGCTCAGGGCCGAGAGCAAAGTCAGCGGCTCGAAGTGATCCGAGCGTGCCATGCGGCTGGCGATGGTCTGGGTCGGCGCGGCAACGCTGTCGGCGACGAACAGCGTGTCGAATTTCGCCGCCTCGGCAATCTGCGCCAGACGCTTGTAGTGGGCGAAATCCAGCCCGGCATTGGCCGGCACCTGCGGGTGCCGCCACGCGGCGACGTGGTGCCCGGTGGCCATTAGAAAGGCGCCGAGTTTCAGCTGTCTGCTCATCTCAGAAATCCTTGCGCAGTTGCACGCCGAAGTAGCGCTCGTCATCCCGTGGCACGGCGCGGTAGATGTAGTTGCCGCCGCTGGCGAGCAGGGGTGAATAGGACTTGTCGGCGAGGTTTTTGCCCAGCAGCGCCACGCGCCAGCCGTTGCTGTAATCGGCGAGAGCGACGCTGGCATTCCAGAGGCCGTAGGCACCTTGTTTGGTGTCGGCGTTCTGGCTGATGTCGTACTGCACTTCGCTCTGCCAGCTGTAGTCGGTGCCGAGTTCGATATCCAGGCCGTTGTCCAGCGGGATGCTGTAGTCGGCGCGCACGTAGCTTTTCCAGTCGGGGCTGAACGGCAACGGCTTGCCATTGACGTTGCAGGACGCTGCCGCACCGGCCGGGCAACTGAATTGGTCGATGCGCGCGCGGGTGTAGGCCAGCGCCCCGGAGAACTTCAGTTGCTGGGTCGCCTGCAAGGCGTAATCGAGCTCGACGCCTTCGGTGCTGACGCTGCCGGCGTTGATCAGGCGCGTCACCACTTGCCCGGCGACCGTGTCAAAAAAGTTCGCTTGATAGTTGTCGTAGTCGCTGTGGAACACCGCGAGGTTGGTGGTCAGCCGGTTGTTCCAGCTGGTGGCCTTGATCCCCGCCTCCCAAGTGTTCGAGGTCTCCGGTTTCAGCGCTTCGGTGTCACGCGGCTGCATGTTGAAGAACACGTTGTAGGCCGGGCCTTTGTAGCCGCGCGAGTAGGTCAGGTACGTGGTGACTGCATCACTGAGGTCGTACTGCACGCCGAGCCGACCAGACCAGCCGTCCTCGTCCACCGAACCGGAACTGCGGGTGGCCGGCTGGATGCCGCTGACCGTGGTCGCCGAGGTCGAGACGCGGCGGTGAGCGTATTCCAGATCATCGTGGGTGTAGCGCAGGCCGGCGATGCCACGCAGGTCGGAAGTGAAGTTCAGCGTGGCTTCGCCAAACGCCGCGTAGCTGTCGCTGGTGGTGCTGTAGTCAGCCACGCCACGGTTGACGCTGGTCGGCGTCGTCAGGGTGCGCTGGTAGGTCTCGTCATCCTTGCCGTGCATGTAGAACAGGCCGCCGACGTATTCGAGGAACTCACCTTTCGGCGAGGCCAGGCGCAGCTCTTGCGAGTACTGGTCGAAGGAAAGATCGCCCTTGTCGGCGGTGCCGGGGAACGCTGCGGTGATCGTGCTCAGCCGATCGCCGTCCTGATACTGGGTGTTGTCCCAGCCGCGCCACGCAGTGATCGAGGTCAGGGTGTAACCGCCCAGTTGCCAGTCGAGCTGGCCGGACAGGCCCTTGTTGGTGTCCTCGACATGGCTGCGGGTATCGGTGTTGATGTCGCGGTTGTGACTGCTGGCGTAGACCGGGCCCAGCGCGTTGGCGAAGGCCGGGGTCAGCGACTTGCTGACCACGCCGTTGGGGCCGTCGTCGTGGGACTGCATGTAGTCGGCAATCAAGGTGAAGGTGACGTCGTCGTTCGGGGTGAATTCGAGTTTGCCGCGCACCCCGCGATGGTTGTAGCCGTTGACCTCCTGGCCGTTGTGCTGGTTATCGACGTTGCCGTCGTACGTGCCGAACAGGGTGCTGATCGACCCCTTGAGCGTATCCGGAATCAGGCTGCCGCCAATGCCGAAGCGGGTGCGGCTTTCGTTGCCGCTGTAGTACGACTGGTCGATGTAACCGTGGGTCTCGTTGGTCGGCGCCTTGCTGGTGATGTTGAGCACACCGGCCGAGGCGTTCTTGCCGAACAGCGTGCCTTGCGGGCCACGCAGCACTTCGACGCGCTCCAGATCCAGCAGGTCGAGAGTCGATTGACCGGGACGCGCATAGACCACGCCATCGATCATCGTGGCCACCGTTGGCTCGACGCCGGGCGAGGTGGAAATCGTGCCGACGCCCCGCACAAACAACGAGGTGTCCTTGTTCGACGCCCCAGTGCGGAAATTCAGCGACGGCACTTGCTGGACGATGCTTGCCACGCCGTTACGGTTATCGCGCTCCAGTTGTTCGCCGTCGATCACCGACACTGCCACCGGCACCTTCTGCAGCGACGCTTCGCGGCGAGTGGCGGTGACCGTGACGGACTTGAGGGTCGGCTCTTGTTCGCGGCTGTCGGCGGCGAAAGCCGTGGGCAGCGGCAACGCCGCCAGCCCTGTAAAAATCCAGCCAGCGGCGCGAATCGATTGCGCCAGTTTGTGTGTCGCCTCAGGAGTGCTGTGCATGGTTGCCCGCTCGAAATTGGCCCTGAACCGCTGCCGTTCTGCGACGACAGCGCCTGAATCGGTGTCTTGGGCATTCGCTCGAGCGAGTAGCAGACAATGCGCCTTGTTAGCGCTAACATCGCCAGTATTGGCAAGCTCGGCATAGAGCGTCCAATACTGAAAAATTACTTTTATATGCGTTTTGGTTTTTAAGAAGGATTGAGCCTTGAGCCAGGAAAAGCCCCGCAAACGCCGTGGCGCCGGACGCGTGACCCTGAATGCAGTGGCGCGCGAGGCTGGCGTCTCGGCGATTACCGTGTCGCGCTATTTCAATCAGCCGGAAACCGTCTCGCCCGAGCGCCGCGAGCGAATTGCGGCGGTGGTCGCCAAGCTCGGTTACGTGCCGAATCTGGTGGCCGGCGGACTGGCCTCGGCGCGGGGCAAAATCGTCGGCATGGTGATTCCGAACATCTCCGGGCCGATCTTCGCCAACACCATTCAGGGTTTCAGCGACACCCTCAGCCGTCACGGTTATCAGTTGCTGCTGGCGTCGAGTTACTTCAGCACCGAGCAGGAAGAAAACGCCGTGCGGGCGTTTCTTGGCTGGTCGCCGGCCGCGTTGGTGCTGACCAGTCATTTCCATAGTTCGGGCACGGAAAAGATGATTGCCGAAGCGGATATTCCGGTCATCGAAACCTGGGATTACCAGCCGGACCGCGAACCGATGCAGATTGGTTTTTCGCACTATGAAGTCGGCGTGACCGCTGCCCGCTATCTGCTCGACAAAGGCTATCGCCGCATCGCCTTCGTACAGAACAGCGCCCCCGGCGACCTCAGTGCGCTGGAACGTCGCGACGGTTATGCCGCCACCGTGCGCGAGTTCGGCCTTGAGCCTTGGGTATTCGCCCCCGACGCCGACCGCGCGCCGTTCGAAGCCGGCAAGCAAGCGATGGAAGCGCTGATGAACGCCGCTCCCCGCCCCGACGCGATCATCTTCGCCAACGACAACCTCGCCGCCGGCGGCCTGCTCGCCGCGCAACGCGCCGGCCTCAGAATTCCCGAAGACTGCGCCGTGCTCGGCTTCGGCGATTACCCGTTCGCCGAGATGCTGTTGCCGAGCCTGAGCACGATCAAGCCACCGGCACTGGAGATCGGCGTGCTGGCGGCAACGCGGGTATTGGAAAGTCTTGGGGTGTTGCCGAGCGCTGATGTGCAGCGGCTGAATCTGTTGCAGTGCCAGTTGATCGAGCGCGAAAGTACATGATTCAACAACCTCTGTAGGAGCTGCCGCAGGTGCGATCTTTTGATTCTGGCTTTTTAAAAGCGAAA
>NZ_JABULD010000205.1:0-5112 GCF_014060985.1 Pseudomonas sp. MD195_PC81_125 | reverse complement strand
CCTGCATTTGGAAAGCATTTCCTCTATAGGAGCTGCCGCAGGCTGCGATCTTTTGCTTTTCTACAACCCCACATCCCACTCTGGATGCTCGGGAAACCGTTGCACCAAAAAATCCAGCATGCTGCGCAGCGCCGCCGGCATGTGCTTGCGCGAGGCGTACACCGCGTAGATGTTCATCTGCCGTGGTTCGGCATCCGGCAGCAGACGCACCAGTTCTCCGGCATGCACATGCACCCCGGCCTGATAGGTCGGCAGCATCGCCACGCCCGCACCGGCCAGGGTCGCGCGCAACAGGGTGCTGGCTTCGTTGGCGCTGATGTTGCCTTGTACCGGCACCGACACCGGTTCGCCGTCCTCTTCGAAATGCCACAGGCTCTTGCCGAAATACGAATGCGTCAGGCAGTTGTGCCGGCTCAGGTCCTCGACCCGCTGCGGTGGCGGATTGTCGCGCAAGTAGGCGGGCGCGGCGCAGACCACCGAACGGCATACGGTCAGGCGGCGGGCGATCAGGTTCGGGTCCAGGTCATTGCTGGTGCGGATCGCCAGATCGATGCGTTCATCCACCAGATTCACCGTACGGTCGAGCATTTGCAGATCGATGCTGACCCCGGGGTAGCGCTTGACGTAAGCCGCCATCGCATCGGCCAGTTGTGCCTGGCCAAACGAGGTGCTGACACTGATGCGCAGCAGTCCGCGCGGCGCATCGTGGGGTTCGCTGACAGCGGCCTGCATATCGCTTGAGAGTTCGAGCATCTGTCGGCAGCGCGGCAGGATTTCGCTGCCGGCGGCGGTCAGGCTCAATTTGCGCGTGGTGCGGTGCATCAGACGCGCGCCGACCCAGTCTTCCAGCTCCGCCAGATAGCGCGAAACCACCGGCCGCGACAGCTCCAGATGATCGGCCGCCGCCGACTGGCTGCCCAGATCCACTACGGTGACAAACACGCGCATTGCTTGAAGACGATCCATGATTTGCCCGCTTTCAGAAACAAACTATGTTCAAGCATCGCAATTTTTTGTACCGAGTCAGGCAGCTAAGCTCTGTCCCATCGCCAAACACGGCATTCGGATCACGGAGCAACAGATGATCGGCTTCACCACCCTCAAGCGCGTTTTGCTGGCCACCGCCACCCTCGGTTTTGCGGCCCACGCCGCGGCCGCCAACCTGACCCTGGACGTTTACAACCCGGGCACCAACGCGATTTTTCCGGTGACCTCGGTGCTGGTCAGCGGCGAGAAAGACGCGATCCTGGTCGATGCGCAATTCGGCAAGGCCCAGGCCGAACAGGTGGTGGAAAAGATCCGCGCCAGCGGCAAACACCTGACCACCATTTACATCAGCCACGGTGACCCGGATTACTACTTCGGCCTCGACACCCTGACCCAGGCCTTCCCCGATGCCAAGGTGCTGGCGTCGCAGCCGACTGTGGATCACATCAATAAAACCGTCGCCGGCAAGCTCGCTTTCTGGGGCCCGAAAATGGGCGCCGACGTGCCGGCCAAAACCATCGTGCCGGGCGTGCTCAAGGGTGACAGCCTGATGCTCGAAGGGCAGAAACTGCAGGTGGTCGGCCTTGAAGGCAAACAACCGGATCGCAGCTTCGTGTGGATTCCGTCGCTCAAGGCTGTGGTCGGTGGCGTGGTAGTCGCCGAGAACATTCATGTCTGGATGGCCGATACCCAGACCGCGCAATCCCACGCCGACTGGCTGCAAACCCTGCACTCGATCGAAACCCTGAAGCCGAAAACCGTGGTGCCCGGTCACTATCTTGGCGAGAGCAGCCGCTCGCTGGCCAGCGTGAAATTCACCGCCGACTACATTAAGGCTTTCGACGAAGAAACCGCCAAGGCCAAGGATTCCGCCGCACTGATCAAGGCCATGCAAAAGCGCTACCCGACACTCGGCGAAGAAAGCTCGCTGGAGCTGAGCGCCAAAGTCGCCAAGGGCGAAATGCAGTGGTAAGCCGATTGATCTGAAACACAGGTCGAGAGGACTTTTGTGGCGAGGGAGCTTGCTCCCGCCCGCCTGCGCAGCAGGCGTAAAACCTGCCAATGCGTTGTAGCTGAAACAGGCGGGGATGCTCCGCCCTCCAGCGGGAGCAAGCTCCCTCGCCACAGGGAATACCGCTTCAAGATTAGATTTATGCCGTCGTTGAAACTCTCAAGCCAACTGGAGAATGTCATGAGCAAGATCGCAATCATTGGTGCCACCGGTCGTGCCGGTAGCCAACTGCTGGAAGAAGCCCTGCGTCGCAGCCATAGCGTCACCGCCATCGCCCGCGATACCTCGAAGATCGGCGCACGTGCCGGTGTGGTCAGCAAGAATGTCGATGTGCTGGATTCGGCGGCGCTGCAAGCCGCCGTCGCCGGCCACGACGTGGTGATCAGCGCCGCGCATTTCGCCACGGTACCGGCCAGTGCCGTGGTTGGCCCGGTGAAGCAGGCGGGCGTGAAACGTCTGCTGGTGGTCGGTGGTGCCGGTTCGCTGCTGCTGCCGGATGACACCCGAGTGATCGACAGCGCCGGTTTCCCGGCCGAGTACAAAGCCGAGGCCAGCGCCGGGGCAGCGTTTCTCGATGCCTTGCATCAGGAGAAGGAACTGGACTGGACCTTCCTCTCGCCATCGGCCGAGTTTGTCGAAGGTGAGCGCACCGGCAGCTTCCGCGTCGGCAAGGATCACTTGCTGGTGAGCGCCGAAGGTCGCAGCTGGATCACCTTCGCCGACTACGCGATTGCGTTGATTGACGAAGTGGAAACGCCGAAGCATTCACGTCAGCGGTTTACCGTCGGCTACTGACCTGCAAACGCCCTCTGTAGGAGCTGCCGCAGGCTCGGTCCGCGATCGGACGATCTTTTGATTCTTGTTTTTTTTAAATCAAAAGTCAAAAAGATCGCACCTGCGGCAGCTCCTACAGGGGAATGTGGTGGGTCAGCGGGTGTGCGCCTGCTCCACCAGCCAGATCATCAGTTCTTCCAGCTGCGGCGACGCCCCTGCACCCTGCGGCATCACCACGTAGTAACCCAGCCCCGTTTTCACCTTCAGCTCAAACGGCATCACCAGCCGCCCGGCGCGCAGGTCGTCGCCGATCAACGACCAGTCGCCAATCGCCACACCCGTCCCGTGGGACGCCATCGACATCGCCTGATCCAGCGTCTCGAAATGCTGGCCCGTGTTGACGTTGTTCAACTGCAATTCGGCCGCCGTCAGCCACACCGTCCAATCCTGCGTATCGCGGGTCGGATGCAATAGCAGATGCTGTTGCAGATCGGCCGGTTCGCTCAGCACCGGTGGGCCTTTCAATAACGCAGGCGAACAGACCGGCGTCAGTTGTTCATCAAACAGATGCAGCGCGGTCGATGAGTTGTCCGGCGGCGTGCCGTAGATCACCGCCGCATCAAACTGCTCGCGCTGAAAGTCGACACCGTGGGCCAGTGTGGTGGTCAGTTTGACCGGTACGTCCGGGCGTTCCTTTTGCCATTGCAACAGGCGCGGCACCAGCCAGCGCATCACGCAGCTGGGCGCCTTGAGTTGCAGGGTCTGACGCTTGCGCCCGATCTGCTCGGTGGCCTCGCTGATCAACCCGAAGATCTTTTCCACCCGCGGCAGCCATTCGCGCCCTTCGGCGGTCAGCTCCAGGCCTCGGGCCAGACGGATGAACAGCTCATACCCCAGATGATCTTCCAGCCCGGCGATCTGCCGGCTCACGGCGCCCTGGGTGATGTGCAACTGCTCGGCCGCCCGGGTGAAGTTGCAGCACTGCGCAGTGATCAGAAACGTGTGCAGGGCGGGCAGGGGAGGCAGTCGTTTCATGTGGATCCAAGGTATGACGTGAGGACATGGCTAGTATGACTTTTAATCGATTGTTGCCGCTACCTGCCGCCCGTTCAATGAGCTCATTCCACCCGGATCGATGTGGGAGCGAGCTTGCTCGCGAGTACGGTTTTCCATTCAGCATCAATGTGGCTGATACACCGCTTTCGCGAGCAAGCTCGCTCCCACACTGGCACGGCGTATTGAACAACAAGAAGGGCAATCGACATGGCGACGTGTGGCGAAGTACTGGTCAAGTTACTCGAGGATTACGGGGTCGAGCAGGTGTTCGGCATTCCCGGGGTGCACACCGTGGAGCTGTATCGCGGGCTGGCCCGTTCGAGCATCAACCATGTCACCCCACGGCATGAACAGGGCGCCGGTTTCATGGCCGACGGCTACGCGCGCACCAGCGGCAAACCGGGGGGTGTGCTTCATCATCACCGGCCCGGGCATGACCAACATCACCACCGCGATGGGCCAGGCTTACGCCGACTCGATCCCGATGCTGGTGATCTCCAGCGTGCAGACCCGCAGCCAGTTGGGCGGCGGTCGCGGCAAGCTCCACGAGTTGCCGAACCAGAGCGCGCTGGTCGGCGGCGTCGCGGCGTTCTCCCACACTTTGATGTCGGCGGCAGAATTGCCGGCCGTGCTGGCCCGTGCTTTCGCACTGTTTCAGGCCGGGCGTCCGCGTCCGGTGCACATCGAGATTCCGCTGGATGTTTTGGTAGAAGAGGCTGATGAGCTGCTCGCCAGCGTTCCGGTGCACATCGACCGCGCCGGGGCTGCACCGGCTGCCGTACGGCGCATGAGCGAGTTGCTGGCCGGCGCTCAGCGTCCGCTGATTCTCGCCGGTGGCGGGGCCATCGATGCCGCCGCCGAACTCACCGAACTGGCCGAGTTGCTCGACGCCCCGGTGGCGCTGACCATTAATGCCAAAGGCATGTTGCCGACCAGCCATCCGCTGCTGATCGGCTCGACGCAAAGCCTGGTCGCGACGCGCGCGCTGGTGGCCGATGCCGACGTGGTGCTGGCAATCGGCACCGAACTGGCCGAAACCGATTACGACGTGACCTTCGCCGGCGGCTTCGAGATTCCCGGCAAGTTGCTGCGCATCGACATCGACGCCGATCAGACCGTGCGCAACTATCCGCCGCACGTGGCCTTGGTCGCCGACTCGCGCAACGCTGCGCAAGCGCTGCTCGCTGCGCTGTCGCAGCAGGCGCTGGCCGAGCGGCGCAACGATTGGGGCCAGGTGCGGGCAGCGCGTCTGCGCGATGAGCTGGCCGCGACCTGGGATGCAC
>NZ_JABULD010000118.1:0-1950 GCF_014060985.1 Pseudomonas sp. MD195_PC81_125 | reverse complement strand
CGGTTCGCTGGTGGTGCCGAGCGAGTATCTGGAGGTGGTGATTACCAAACGCTGAAACCTAATGAAAACCCCTGTAAGAGCTGCCGAAGGCTCAGGCCGCGTTCGGACGATCTTTTGATTTTGGTTTTAAAAGCAAGATCAAAAGATCGCACCTTCGGCAGCTCCTACAAGGTATAGGGTGGGTTTACTTCAGAGGCGGCCGATCAAACCACTCCAGCGCCGTACGCCAGATGCAGATCCCCAGAAAGTACGCCGACATCAGCAGCCACAACCCCATCACCAGCGGATTGATCACCGGGTGATTGAGCACCAGCGACAGGCTGCACAACAGCCAGATTGCCGTTACCGCGATGTTGATCGGCATGAACCGGCGCACACGGAACGGGTGCAGGAACTTCATGCGGGTGACGGTCAGCAGCGCCAGGCCAATGATGGTCAGAAAAGTGATCCACGGTCCCGGGCCAATGATGTACAGGCACAGGGCAACCACGTTCCACGCGGCGGGGAAACCGACGAAATAGTTGTCCTTGCTTTTCATGTTGACGTTGCAGAAGCAGAACAGCGACGACACCAGAATCAGCGACACACTCAGCAGCAGGGTGTAGTCGGGCAGGGGGATGTAGCGGTAGATGAACAGCGCCGGGATAAACACGTAGGTCAGGTAGTCGATCACCAGATCGAGGATCGAACCGTCAAAACTCGGCAGCACCGATTGCACATTGACCTTGCGCGCGAGCGCCCCGTCGAGGCCGTCGACGATCAATGCCACGCCCAGCCACATCAGGCAATGGGTCGGCTGGTTCTCCAGCAGGGCGAGGGTCGCCAGAAAGGCAGTGACCACGCCGGTCGCGGTAAAACCATGGGCGCCCCATGCTTTGAGCCTGGCGATGTGTACGGTCGATATCACGGGGGCGTTCTCCAGAAAAATGAAGCAAGCCGGGTATCACCCTCGAGCAAAGGGCGCCGGCAAACCGGGTCGGGGTTGCAGCTATCGACCGGTTTGGCCGGGATAAGGTTCACCACCGTTGAATCTTAGCTGGCCGCTCGAAAAATACCTCGGCGAAAACCGCCGGTGTCAGCCAGACGGTGCTGGCGCGATGGCTGCGCCGGTCTATTGTTGCCTGACGCGGTGAATGCCAATGCCTGAGGACGAGATCATGAACACCAGCGATTTGCTCGAACAACTGCTGCGAGGCCAGGCCTCGGCGGGACAACCAAGTGGCGCCTCGGCCGGCGCAGGTCTGGGCGGACTGGGCGGCTTGCTCGGTGGCCTGTTGGGCGGCGGCGCGAGTACAGGCGCCAGTGGCGCGCAGTCCGGTGGGCTGGGCGGTTTGGGTGGATTGCTGGGTGGTTTGCTTGGCGGCGGTGGCGGCGGTACACAAAGTCGTTCCGGCGGCACCAATTATGCGGCACTGGCCTCGTTGGGAATGATGGCGTTCCAGGCGTATCAGGCCTGGCAGCGCAGTCAGGCGTCGGCGGCGCCACAACAGATTCCGCCAACCGCAAATCTGCTGGCCGGGCCCGAAGTCGAGGAGCACGGGCATGCTGTACTGCGGGCGCTGATCGCCGCAGCCAAGGCCGACGGTGAGATCGATACCCGGGAACAACAGATGATCAACAGTGAAATCAGCAAGCACACCGACGATCCGCAATTGCAGCAGTGGTTCGAAAGCGAAATTGCCAAACCACTGGATGCGAACGAAGTCGCCGAGGCCGCCAACGGCGACCCGGCCATGGCCGCCGAAATGTACCTGGTCAGCGTGATACTGGTGGACGATCAGCAAGACGCCGAACGCAACTACCTGGATGAACTGGCTGCCGCGCTGCAGATCGATCCGCAATTGCAGGTGCATCTGGAGCAGCAGGCCAAGGGGCAGGGCTGAAGCAAAACTCAAAAAGGTCGCAGCCTTCGGCAGCTCCTACAGGGGAAAATCGTTCCAAATGTAGGAG
>NZ_JABULD010000142.1:0-3180 GCF_014060985.1 Pseudomonas sp. MD195_PC81_125 | reverse complement strand
GATCACTGTGGGAGCTGGCTTGCCAGCGATGGGGCCAGATCCGCAACACACAATCCTGAGCACAAAAAAGGCCCGCATCGCTGCGGGCCTTTTTCGGTTGTCACGCCAGATGGATCAACCGCGACGACGCAGCGCGTCGATACGCTCTTCCAGCGGCGGGTGGCTCATGAACATGCGGGCAAAGCCCTGTTTGATGCCACCGTTGATGCCGAAGGCGTTCAGGGTGTCCGGCATGTGTACCGGCAGGCCCTGTTCGGCGCGCAGGCGTTGCAGCGCGCCGATCATCGCGTTGGTGCCCGCCAGACGTGCGCCGGCTTCGTCGGCACGGAATTCGCGCTTGCGCGAGAACCACATGACGATGGCGCTGGCGAGGATGCCCAGGACCAGTTCGGCGAAGATGGTCGCCACGTAGTAGGCAATGCCCTGGCCTTCTTCGTTCTTGAAAATCACCTTGTCGACGAAGTTGCCGATGATCCGCGCAAAAAACATCACGAAGGTGTTCACCACGCCCTGGATCAGCGCCAGGGTGACCATGTCACCGTTGGCCACGTGACCGATTTCGTGGGCCAGAACGGCTTTCACTTCATCTGGCGAAAAGCGCTCGAGCAGGCCCTGGCTGACTGCGACCAACGCGTCGTTCTTGTTCCAGCCGGTCGCAAAGGCGTTGGCCTCGTAGGCCGGAAAAATACCGACTTCGGGCATCTTGATCCCGGCTTCGCGGGACAGTTGCTCGACGGTTTGCAGCAGCCATTGTTCATGCCGGGTACGTGGCTGGCTGATGATCTGGGTGCCGGTGCTCATCTTGGCCATCCACTTTGAGATGAACAGCGAGAACAGTGAACCGGCGAAACCAAAGACCGCACAGAAAACCAGCAGCTGACTGAGGTTGAGATCAACCCCGTTGGCCGCCATGAACCCGTTGAAGCCGAACAGGCTCAGGGTGATGCTGGCTATCAGCACGACCGCCAGGTTAGTGGCCAAAAACAGCAGGATGCGCATCATGGTTGTAGAAATCTCCTCAAGCTAAAGATGTAGCGTACTGCGGGGTATATAAGGTGCGGCACGGGGTGATTCAACTGAGTGACTATTTCAAACTGTGTCCTACAGCGGATTCCGGGGCTGCAGGCCATTGCCCACGACCGAAACCGAAAGGGATGACAGCCAGCCGCCACCCGCCACCACTGCGCCAGAGGCAAGTGGACTATACGAATCGCAAGTGTAGAAGGCCCTGCGAGGCGGGGAGGGCAGAAGTGTTGCTGAATCAGACAGTGCGCAACGTTCGGGCCGTTGCGCACGGTCGACCGGTTACTGGCGGTAGGACTTGAGGAAGTTGCCGATACGTCCGATGGCCATCTCGAGGTCGTCGACGCGGGGCAGGGTCACCACGCGGAAGTGATCCGGCCACGGCCAGTTGAACGCCGTGCCTTGCACCACCAGCAACTTCTCGGAAAGCAGCAGGTCGAGGACGAATTTTTCGTCGTTGTGGATCGGGCAGACCTTCGGGTCGATCCGCGGGAATGCATACAGCGCGCCCATCGGCTTGACGCAGCTGACGCCCGGAATGTCGTTGAGCAACTCCCAGGTGCGGTTGCGCTGCTCCAGCAGACGACCTTGCGGCAGCACCAGATCATTGATGCTCTGATAGCCGCCGAGGGCAGTCTGGATTGCGTGCTGACTCGGCACGTTGGCGCACAGGCGCATGTTGGCCAGCATGTCGATGCCTTCGATGTAGCTCTGGGCATTGTGTTTCGGCCCGGAGATGGCGATCCAGCCGGAGCGGAAACCCGCCACGCGGTAGGATTTCGACAGCCCGTTGAAGGTCAGGCACAGCAGGTCCGGTGCCAGCGAGGCGGTGCAGATGTGCACGGCATCGTCATAAAGAATCTTGTCGTAGATCTCGTCGGAGAACACCACCAGATTGTGCGCGCGGGCGATTTCCAGCATGCCCAGCAGTACTTCCTTCGAGTACACCGCACCGGTCGGGTTGTTCGGGTTGATGATTACCATGGCCTTGGTGTTCGGCGTGATCTTGGCCTTGATGTCGGCCAGATCAGGGAACCAGTCGGCACCCTCGTCGCACAGGTAATGCACGGCGTTACCGCCGGCCAGGCTCACGGCGGCGGTCCACAGCGGGTAGTCCGGGGCCGGTACCAGCACTTCGTCGCCGTTGTTGAGCAGCGCCTGCAGCGACATCACGATCAGCTCGGACACGCCGTTGCCCAGGTAGATGTCTTCGATGCCGACACCTTCGACATTCTTTTGCTGGTAGTACTGCATCACCGCTTTACGGGCGCTGAACAGGCCTTTGGAATCGCTGTAGCCCTGAGCGGTCGGCAGGTTGCGGATCACGTCCTGGAGAATTTCGTCCGGCGCTTCGAAACCAAACGGTGCCGGGTTGCCGATGTTCAGCTTGAGGATGCGCTGGCCTTCCTCTTCCAGACGTTTGGCGTGCTTGAGCACCGGGCCGCGAATGTCGTAGCAGACGTTGGCGAGCTTGTTCGATTTGCTGAACTGCATGGCGATGTGATCCCGAAAATGAACGATCCAGACGGCGGATGGCCAACCGTACTGGGATTCCTGCGTCTTCGCACAGGCGGAGTCTTGCGCAATGGCGCCAATAATCCGTTTGAATGCGCCCGGTCTGGCTGCCAGACTGGCGTGTGACGAGGCGCAATCATACGTGCCACCCGATCCGTGGAAAAGGTACAGATCGGGCTTTTTCAGCCGTTGAGGTGTGATGATGGAAAAGTTGGAAAAAACCCTGGAAGAATGGCGTGCGATGCTCGACCCCGAGCAGTACAACGTGTGCCGGCTCAGTGCGACCGAACGGCCGTTCTCCGGCAAATACAACGCCACCAAAACCGACGGCATTTATCATTGTGTCTGCTGCAATGAACCGTTGTTCGACTCCCAAACCAAATTCGATTCCGGCTGCGGCTGGCCGAGCTTTTACGCGCCGATCGGCGAAAGCGCCATGACCGAAATCCGCGATACCAGCCACGGCATGATCCGTACCGAGGTCAAATGCGCCCGCTGCGACGCGCATCTGGGCCACGTGTTTCCCGATGGGCCGCCACCGACCGGCCTGCGTTATTGCATCAACTCGGTGTGCCTGGACCTGGTACCGCGCGAGTGATGCGAGCCCCTGTAGGAGCTGCCGAAGCTGCGATCTTTTGATTT
>NZ_JABULD010000698.1:0-7730 GCF_014060985.1 Pseudomonas sp. MD195_PC81_125 | reverse complement strand
AAGATCAAAAGATCGCAGCCTTCGGCAGCTCCTACAGGGGGGCCGGTCAGTTAGTTCGGCACGCGGCGGCCGTCCAGGACACGGTTGACCATCAGTTCACTGAGCATGATCACCTGATGCAGCATCAGCATGGCCCGGCGCTGTGGGTGGTCGGCGACGTCGCTGATGTCCCGGGCCATGTCACTGGCGGCGGCTAATGATTCGCAGGCTTCGACGAGCAAGGTTTCCTCGTCCACGGTGGGGTCGATGAGGAAGATTCTGCTGGATTTGCGTGACGAGGCTGAAGGGATCGAGATCTTCAGGGCGCCGGAGTTGAGGTAGAAGTTGATGGCGCGGTCGGTTGCCGCTTTTATCTTCTGCGGGTCGAGGGCCGGGTCGTACGGGATTGAGGCGTCCGGGGGATTGGGTGTGGCTTTGAACATGGATGAAACTCCGTATCGAGAAATAGGAGCCATCACCCTCGCTACCAAACGATGGGTGGCGGCCATGCGCGGGTTGGTAGACCGGTCGATACGGAACCCGGCGCTCACGAATGAGCCCCACGCATGTCCACCATAAAACTGAGCCCCAAAAAGAGGCTACATAAGGTGACGCCATACGACCGTACCGAAATGGGCTACCAAACCCGATCACTGTTTTCCAGTGACAGGGAAACGATATCGCCCACCTCATAGCCGTGTAAGCCGGCGGATTCTGGCGTACGCGTAGGTAACGGCGCAAGGCGTTGTAGCCGGTATGGCGTAACGGTTCGTGTACTTTAAACGTGGTTGCGCGGTTATGTTTATGTGCGGGGTTTGGTCTGTTGTTTTGATTTTGTCTGGCAGGCCGCTTTCGCGAGCAGGCTCGCTCCCACAGTTGGAATGCTTGCATTCAGTGGGAGGTTGGTCGGCTTGTGAGCCGTCATCGCTGGCAAGCCAGCTCCCACAATTTGACCGAGTGCATTCAGTCAGAGATTGGTCGATCGGCAGGCCGCTTTCGCGAGCAGGCTCGCTCCCACCGGTTTTCTGGCGGCAAGGGTGATTTGTGTTACGGCCTGAGGCATCTGGAAGGAACTGCCCGCGCACAGACCAGTCGCATGAACAGGAAGCCGTTTTTTCAGAGGAGTGAACGTGTCCAGCGATCCCGAGCGTCACGCCGTCGACGCCCCCCGTCATACATCGCCTGCGCGTGCTGACGGTCAATACCCACAAGGGCTTCACCGCCCTCAATCGGCGCTTCATCTTGCCGGAACTGCGCGAAGCGGTGCGCAGCACCTCGGCCGATCTGGTGTTTCTCCAGGAGGTCGTGGGCGAACACGAGCGCCATTCCAATCGTTACAACGAATGGCCGCAAACCTCGCAATATGAATTTCTTGCCGACAGCATGTGGAGCGATTTTTGCCTACGGACGCAACGCGGTGTACCCCGATGGCCATCACGGCAATGCCCTGCTGTCAAAATACCCGATCCGCGAATACCGCAACCTCGACGTGTCGATCACCGGCCCCGAGCGCAGAGGCCTGCTGCACTGCGTGCTGGACGTGCCGGGCCACGCCGAAGTCCACGCCATCTGCGTGCACCTGAGTCTGCTGGAAAGCCATCGCCAGTTACAGTTGCAGCTGCTTTGCCAGTTGCTCGAATCCTTGCCCGAGGACGCGCCGGTGATCATTGCCGGCGACTTCAACGACTGGCAATTGCAAGGCAATGTCGCCCTGGCCCGCCGTGATTACCTGCACGAAGCGTTCGAACGCCACCATGGCCGTCCGGCCAAGACCTATCCAGCGCGTTTTCCACTGTTGCGCCTGGACCGCATCTACCTGCGCAATGCCAGCAGCCACGACCCGCAGATCCTCGGCAACAAACCGTGGACGCATTTGTCGGACCACTTGCCACTGGCGGTGGAAGTGCACCTGTAATCCTGCTGCGGCAGCGATCCCCGGCTCACCGAAAACGCCTGTGGGAGCAGGCTTGCCCGCGATGACGGCGGATCAGGCAACAGAGATGTTGAATGTTCCGACCTCTTCGCGGGCAAGCCCGCTCCCACAGGGTTAGCGGTGGCTGGACTAGCCCTCCGGCTTGAGAATCAACACCGCCAGCGGCGGCAGATTCAGTTCCAGCGACAGCGACTGCCCATGGCTCGGCACCTCTTCGGTAAACGCCCCGCCGCCATTGCCATAGTTGGACCCGGCGTAGGTGTCGGCATCGCTGTTGAGCAGTTCATTCCAGCGTCCGGCAAACGGCACGCCGACGCGGTACGACTGACGCGGCACCGGGGTGAAGTTGGCGACCACCAGCACCGGTTTGCCGTCTTTGCTCCAGCGCAGCCACGCGTACACGCTGTTGATCGCGTCATCACCGATCAACCACTGGAAGCCCTGCGGCGCGTCGTCCTGATCGTGCAGCGCCGGTTCTTCGCGATACAGGCGATTGAGGTCGCCGACCAGTTTCTGCACGCCTTTGTGTTCCGAGTATTGCAGCAGGTACCAGTCCAGTTGCTGATCGTGGTTCCACTCACGCCACTGGCCAAACTCGCAGCCCATGAACAGCAGCTTCTTGCCCGGGTGGGTCCACATGAAACTCAGATAGGCGCGCAGGTTGGCAAATTTCTGCCAGCGGTCGCCGGGCATTTTGTCGATCAACGAATGCTTGCCGTGCACCACTTCGTCGTGGGAGATCGGCAAGATGAAGCGCTCGGACCAGGCGTAAACCAGGCCGAAACTCAGTTCGTTGTGATGGTGCGCGCGGTACACCGGATCCTGCTGAATGTAGTGCAGCGAATCGTGCATCCAGCCCATGTTCCATTTGTAAGCGAAACCGAGGCCACCCTGCTGGGTGCTCTGGCTGACGCCCGGCCAGGCGGTGGACTCTTCGGCAATCACCAGCGCCCCCGGCGCCTCCAGCTCGACCACATCGTTCAAGTGGCGGAGGAAATCGATCGCCTCGAGGTTCTCGCGCCCGCCGTGGCGGTTCGGAATCCACTCGCCGGCCTTGCGCGAATAGTCGCGGTAGAGCATCGAGGCCACCGCATCGACGCGCAGGCCATCCACGTGAAAGTGCTTCAACCAGTGCAGTGCCGATGCCAGCATGTAGCCGTGCACTTCGGTGCGCCCCAGGTTGTAGATCAGCGTGTCCCAGTCCTGATGGAAGCCTTCCAGCGGGTTGCCATATTCGTACAACGCCGTGCCGTCGAACTGCGCCAGGCCATGGGTATCGGTGGGGAAATGCGCCGGTACCCAGTCGAGAATCACCCCGATTCCGGCCTGGTGACAGGCGTTGACGAACTCGCCGAACTGCTCGGGTGTGCCGTATCGCGCGCTCGGGGCGAATTGCGAGAGCAGTTGATAGCCCCACGAACCGCCAAACGGGTGTTCCATGATCGGCATCAGTTCGATGTGGGTGAAGCCCAGTTCCTTGACGTAAGGAATCAGCCGCTCGGCCAGCTCCGGCCAAGTGTACTGCCGGGCGACTTCGCCCAGATCGTCCAGTTCACACTGCCACGATCCGGCGTGCAGCTCATAGATCGACAGCGGCTGTGAATGCTGTTGCCGTTCGCGACGACCGCTCATCCATTCCTGATCCTGCCAGTCGACTTGCAGCGGCGCGGCGACTTTCGACGCGGTGTCCGGCGGCAGGCTGGTGGCCAGCGCCATCGGGTCAGCCTTCAGCGGCAGAATGCCGTGGGCGCCGAGGATCTCGTACTTGTACAACTCCCCCCGCCTGCAGGCGCGGAATGAACAACTCCCAGACCCCGGATGGATGGCGCAGGCGCATCGGATGGCGGCGCCCGTCCCAGACGTTGAAATCGCCGACCACCGAGACGCGCCGGGCGTTCGGCGCCCACACAGCGAAACGCACACCATCGACGCCATCGACGGTTTGCAGCTGGGCGCCGAGGCAACTGCTCAGATCGCGGTGATTGCCTTCGGCGAACAGATACAAATCCATTTCGCCGAGCAACTGACCGAAGCTGTAAGGATCTTCCGCCACTTGCTCGCCGCCGGCCCAGCGCGTGCGCAGCAGATAGGGCCGGGCCTGGGCGAAGTGCCCGACAAACAGCCCCGGGGTTTCCGTGGCGGTCAGTTCGCCACGTTCTTCACCACTGTCCTTGTCCAGCACTTCAACTTTCAACGCACCCGGCAAATAGGCGCGGATGAACTGCCCGCCTGCACCATCACCGTGCGGGCCGAGAATGGAAAACGGGTCGCGATGTTCCGCACGTACCAACGCGTCGATGTCTTGCGCCGTCGGCAATAACGCTTCTTTAGCGTGACCCTGTTCCTTGTTCGAGACACTCATGACTACTCTCCACCAAGATCGGAAAAGGGTTTAAGCCCCGTCAATAACCCATACAAACCGTGCAACGGCACGGGCAGCCACGTGGGGCGATTTTCGGCTTCATAGGCCACTTCATAGGCCGCCTTCTCCAGGCCGAACAGCGCGAGCGCTGCGTCGGCACCCGCAGGATCCTGCCAGGCATGATCAAGACTAGTCGCCGCTTGGCGATATGCCTGAACAAATGCCTCGCGCGCCTCACGCAGGTAGCGCTCGGCAACCCGATGCCGGGCCGCTTCCGACTCCGCACTGTGATCGACGTTGTGCACGTTGATGGTCATGGCCGCCGCGTAATCGAAGGACCGCAGCACGCCGCTGACGTCCTTGTACGGACTGTGTTTGCCGCGCCGCTCGCGCAGCGGCCGCGCCGGCTCACCTTCGAAGTCGATCAGATAGGCATCGCCCTTGATCACCAGCACTTGGCCCAGGTGCAAGTCGCCATGCACACGAATGCGCAAGCCGCCCACGGCTTTCTGTGCAAGTTCCTGCACATGGCCGAGGATGATTTTTTTGTTGTCCAGCAGCTGCGCGACCATTTTCTGATCCGCCGCGCTCAGATGACTTTGATGTTGCTTGAGCAGCTTCAGCGCATGCTCGACCTGCGCCGCAACGTCCTTGCCGGTGGCTTGGGCGTCCTTGGCGCTGGTGGTCTGCGGGGCGAAATCGGGATTGTCGCTTGGCGCCGCGAGCACTTGATGCATCTCGCCCAGACGCTGGCCGAGCATGCCGGCAAAGTCCTTGAGCTCGCCGAGGGCGTTGTAATGCTGTTCCTGCTCGGACATGGCGTCGGCCAGTTCATCGCGCAGCGCCCGTTCGAGGTTGTTCTGCGTCCATTCCCACGCATCACCCTGATTGCTCAGATAGCCTTGGGCGATCATCAGCAGATTGTCTTCGCCCTGGGCATCACGACGAATCACCGAACCCAACAGCGGCGAGATATTCTCGAACCCGGCCTCGGTCAGGTAGGCGCTCATTTCCAGTTCCGGATGCACCCCCGAGGCGACTTTGCGGATCAGTTTCAGCACCAGGCTGTTGCCGATCACCACCGAACTGTTCGACTGCTCAGCCGACAGATAACGCACCTCGGATTCAGCGCCGAGGCCAAGTTTTTCCAGCTGCGGAGTCGGTGCGAAACGGATCTCGCCCTGCTCGGAGTTGAGCACGGTGCTGCTGTGCATGCCTTGCAGCACGGCGTGCACAAACGTTTCGAGGCTGAACGCATCAGTGATCAGCCCCACCTGACGTCCGCGGCGTACCCGGGACAAAGCCAATTGCTGCGGCAGCGCCGCCCCCGACCTGGTCTTCCGAGATAAACCCGAACGGCAGTTGATAGCGGCTGGTCTGCCCGGCGCTGGTGACTTCGATCTCACTGAGCAGCACCGGATGGCTGGGCATCGCCGAAGCGCACGCCGTAGGCCAGATTGACTTTCTCGATGGCCGTGTCCTTCCCGGCGAACCAGCGGCGGTTCTGCAGCCAGCTCGGCAAGATGCTCTGCTCCAGCGTGTTGCGGGTCGGTGCTTCGAGCAGTTCTTCCATGCGTTTTTTCAGCACCAGCGTGGTGAAGTCGGGCAGGCTCTGTGCCGGTTCGACGTGCCAGCTCGGCATCTGGTTTTCCGCCGCGAGGGCGAACCAATAGAAGCCGTACGGTGCCAGGGTCAGCAGGAAGTTCAACTGGCCGATGGGCGGGAACGCGTTACCGCCTAGCATCTCTACCGGGACCATGCCGACGTACGCAGAAAGATCCAGCTCCGCCGCTTGCGCGCTGCGCGAGACGTTGGCCACGCAGAGAATGATTTCGTGTTTGCCGTCGGCGTCGGTGAACTCGCGGGTGTAGGCCAGGATGCGCCGGTTGCTCGGCGAGAGCATCTTCAGCGTGCCGCGCCCGAAAGCCTTGGACTGCTTGCGCACGGCGAGCATGCGTCGGGTCCAGTTGAGCAGCGAATGCGGATCGCCGGCCTGGGTTTCGACGTTGACCGACAGGTAACCGTATTGCGGGTCCATGATCGGTGGCAGCACCAGGCTTGCCGGGTCGGCCCGGGGAAAACCGCCGTTGCGGTCGATCGACCATTGCATCGGCGTGCGCACGCCGTCGCGGTCGCCGAGGTAGATGTTGTCGCCCATGCCGATTTCATCGCCGTAATACAGGGTCGGCGTGCCGGGCATCGACAGCAGCAGGCTATTGAGCAGTTCTACGCGGCGGCGGTCTCGCTCCATCAACGGCGCCAGACGTCGACGAATGCCGAGGTTGATCCGCGCGCGACGGTCAGCGGCGTAGTAGTTCCACAGGTAGTCGCGCTCCTTGTCGGTGACCATCTCCAGCGTGAGCTCATCGTGGTTGCGCAGGAAGATTGCCCACTGGCAATTGGCAGGAATCTCCGGGGTTTGCCGCAGAATGTCGGTGATCGGGAAGCGATCTTCCTGGGCCAGCGCCATGTACATGCGCGGCATCAGCGGGAAGTGAAAGGCCATGTGGCATTCGTCACCGTTGACGCCTTCGGCATCGGTGTCGCCGAAGTACAGCTGAGTGTCTTCCGGCCATTGGTTGGCCTCGGCCAGCAGCATGCGGTCAGGGTAATTGGCGTCGATCTCGGCACGGATCTGCTTGAGGACGTCGTGGGTCTCGGGCAGATTTTCGTTATTGGTGCCGTCGCGCTCGATCAGGTACGGAATGGCGTCGAGACGCAGACCGTCGATGCCCATGTCCAGCCAGTAGCGCATCACCGACAGCACGGCTTTCATCACTTGCGGATTGTCGAAATTCAGATCGGGCTGGTGCGAATAAAAGCGGTGCCAGAAGTATTGGCCGGCGACCGGGTCCCAGGTCCAGTTGGACTTTTCAGTGTCGAGAAAGATGATCCGGGTGCCGTCGTACTTCTGATCGTCATCCGACCACACATAGAAGTCCCGCGCCGCCGAGCCGGGTTTGGCCTTGCGCGCCCGCTGGAACCACGGGTGCTGATCGGAGGTGTGGTTGATGACCAGCTCGGTGATCACCCGCAAGCCACGTTTGTGCGCCTCGGCGATGAAGCGCTTGGCGTCGGCCATGGTCCCGTAGTCGCTGTGCACGCCGCGGTATTCGGCGATGTCGTAACCGTCATCGCGGCGTGGCGACGGGTAGAACGGCAACAGCCAGATGGTGTTGACGCCGAGTTCGGCGATGTAGTCGAGTTTGGCGATCAGGCCGGGAAAGTCGCCGATCCCGTCATTGTTGGAGTCGAAAAACGATTTGACGTGAACTTGATAGATCACCGCATCCTTGTACCAGAGCGGGTCTTTGATGAAGGTGGCTGCCTTGGGTTTCTTCGCCATGTGAAACTCCTGAAAAATTCGTCTCTGCACATAATGTGATCGTGCTGATACTTCTGTAGGAGCTGCCGAAGGCTGCGATCTGTTGATCTTGCTTCTAAAAAAATCAAAGG
>NZ_JABULD010000387.1:0-5037 GCF_014060985.1 Pseudomonas sp. MD195_PC81_125 | reverse complement strand
GGAACGACAGCGCCAGCATCTTCAGCGACGGGTGCTTGTCGATGAATTCGCTGATCTTGCCCGAGGCCGCCATCATCACCAGCACGGCAACGACGATTGCCGCGACCATCACCGGCACATGGGAGACCATGCCGACGGCGGTGATCACCGAATCCAGCGAGAACACGATGTCGATGATCGCGATCTGGATGATGGTGTAGAGGAAATTGCCGCCCTTGCCCGAAGGCTCGTCGCCGCTTTCGTCTTCGCCTTCGAGTGCGTGGTACATCTCTTGCGAGCTCTTCCACAGCAGGAACAGGCCACCGAAGAACAGGATCAGGTCGCGCCCGGAAATGCCCTGGCCGAACACCACGAACAGGTCGGCGGTGAGGCGCATGACCCAGGTGATCGACAGCAGCAACAGGATCCGCGTGATCATCGCCAGACCCAGGCCGAAGATCCGCGTGCGCTGCTGCATGTGCTTGGGCATGCGGCTGACCAGGATCGAAATCATGATGATGTTATCGATGCCCAGAACGATTTCCAGGGCGGTCAGAGTAAAGAAGGCAACCCAGATTTCGGGGTTGGTCAGCCAATCCATGTGTATTCCTTTGAGCGAGTGTTAAACCATGACGCCAGCAAGCAGCTGGCGTCATGGTGAGTGAATGCCGTTACATCGTGCTGAACAGCGGGAATGTCCCCAGCAGCAAGGCGGCCACCAGTATGCACAGGCAGACCAGCACTGCCCACTTCAGGGTGAAACGCTGGTGGTCACCGAACTCGATACCGGCCAGCGCCACCAGCAGGTACGTCGACGGTACCAGCGGGCTGAGCAAGTGGACGGGCTGACCGACGATCGAGGCACGGGCCATTTCCACCGCGGTGATGCCGTAATGGCTGGCCGCTTCGGAGAGCACCGGCAACACGCCGTAGTAGAACGCGTCGTTCGACATGAAGAACGTGAACGGCATGCTCACCAGCGCCGTGATTACCGCGAGATAGGGCCCGAGGAAGTCCGGGATCACCGCCAGCAGACTTTTCGACATGGCGTCGACCATGCCGGTTCCGGACAGGATACCGGTGAAGATACCCGCCGCGAAAATCAGACTGACCACCGACAGCACGCTGCCGGCGTGGGCCGCCACGCGGTCCTTCTGCATTTGCAGGCACGGGTAGTTGACGATCATCGCGATGCTGAACGCCACCATGAACAGCACCGGCAGCGGCAGCAGGCCGGCGATCAGGGTGCACATCAGCGCCAGGGTCAGCAGGCCGTTGAACCAGATCAGCTTCGGACGACGGGCATCGGGGAACTGCGAGACGCTGATTTCGCTGTGATCGATCTCGTCGCCGATCAGGTGCAACTCGCCCAGACGCGCACGTTCACGTTTGCCGTAGAAGTAGGCAATGATCAGGATCGCCACCACACCGGCGGCCATCGCCGGGATCATCGGCACGAAGATGTCCGACGGGTCCACATGCAGCGCACTGGCGGCGCGGGCGGTCGGGCCACCCCACGGGGTCATGTTCATCACGCCACCGGCGAGGATGATCAGACCGGCCATGATCCGCGGGCTCATGCCGATGCGGCTGTACAGCGGCAGCATGGCGGCCACGCAGATCATGTAAGTGGTCGCGCCGTCACCATCGAGGGAGACGACGAGCGCCAGCACGGCGGTACCGACCGAAACTTTCAACGGGTCGCCCTTGACCAGTTTGAGGATCTTGCGCACGGCCGGGTCAAACAGGCCGGAGTCGATCATCAGGGCGAAGTACAGAATGGCGAACATCAGCATCACGCCGGTCGGCGCAAGCTTGGTAATACCTTCGAGCATCATCGGGCCGATCTTCGGCGCGAAACCACCGAACAGGGCGAACAGGATCGGGATGATGATCAGGGCGATCAGCGCAGACAGGCGCTTGGTCATGATCAGGAACATGAACGTGATGACCATGGCGAAGCCAAGGAAAGTCAGCATGGGATTACTCCAGGCGTAGCGCGGCTAATTGAGTGAGCGGATCGGAAGGGATCAGCGCAGAACGGGAAGCACGAGACGTACGGGCGGAGTTTCAGCGAGAAGGCGGGCTACAGAGGACATCAGAATCACCATTGTTGTTGTTAATTGGGCCTGACATGCGAGCGATCACACGCGTTGGCCAACCGGTCTGTTGCCGGTAGTGGCGGCGATCCTAATCGGGCAACCTTTCAGCTACCTTTCGTTGACCGGAAAACAGACAGGTCCAGCGGCCGCATCGCGCCCATCCAGATCGCGTGCTCGGTGTGATCGAGCAAATCGTCGCCGGTGTCGGGGTGAAGGAACACCACCAGGCCCTTGCGATTGAGTGCCAGCCACGGCAATACCTCGCCGATCATCTGCGGGCCGAAGGCCAACTGGCAGCTCCAGTCAGGGTGCGGGCCGACCGGGCGTTCATGAACGCGGCCCATCTTCAATGGAAACGACTGCGCGGCTTGCTCACACAACGCGCGTGCCTGATCGATGGTGTCGGCATCGAAATAGATGTGGGCGTGGTAGCCCTTGATCGCTGGCATCTGAAACCCTCGCAAATCGGTTCGAACCCTGGGCGGTGCCCATATGTCACACGCCATACAAGGGATTATAAAAAGGATCAGCCATGAAAAATGCCGAAACCCCGACGGTGAAAGTGGTGCTCTATGGTGCCATGGCCAGCCTGGGCGGTGCGTTGATGGCTGAGTTGCTGCGACGCCAGCACGAAGTCATCACGATTCTCGACGATTTGAACGTACTCGCGCCACGTCCCGGCCTGCGCACTAAAAGCGGCGATTTGTTCGATGCCGAGCGGGTCAAGCAAAGCGTAGCTGGCAGCTCGGCAGTGATCTGTCTGCTGGACGCGCCGGGCTTGCCGTTCAGCAGCGACCATGTGGAAAGGTCCGTGGTGCTCGGGCCGGTGGAACAAGTGCTGGCGGTCGATGCGCTGGTCGACGGCCTGCAAGCGGCCAATGTTTCACGGCTGTTTCTGGTGGGGAATTTTGCCGTGCTCGACGAGCCGGAACTGGACGACGGCCTGCAACGCCACGCCGCCGAAGAAATCCGCGAAGCCCTGCAGAGCAGTCCGCTGCAGTGGACGCTGGTGAACGCACCTCATGGCGTGGCGGGGCTGACCATCGAGCATTTCAGCCAGGTCGGCGGCAATCTTGAGCCAGGGCTGGCGGAGCCGCTGGAGCGGCTGAACCGGGTCGCGGTGGGGATTGCCGATGAGCTGCGGCTGAACCTGCATGTCGGGCAGCATGTGAATTTTGTGGCGACGTCGGATACGTAAAAGATCGCAGCCTGCGGCAGCTCCTACAGAGAGTTGTTTTTGATGTTCAAACCGCAATCGACGGCAGCGCCACCCCGGCAAGGGATTCGGCGCTGCTGGCCTGCTCGGCCATCAACCAGTCGACAAACTGCTGAATCAACGCGCCCCGGCGTTTGCGTTGCGGCAGCACCACGTAATAACCCAGGCGCGACAACGTGGTCTCGGCGATCGGCCGACACAGCAAGCCTTGGCTCAGCAAGTTATCCACAAGGTGGCGCCAGCCGATGGCCACGCCTTGGCCGCCAATCGCCGCTTGAATCAACAGCGTGTAGTTGTCGAAGCGCAATTGCCCCGGTGCCGGCGGGGTGCTGATGCCCAGTTCGCGAAACAGCCCGCTCCAGTCAAACCAGTTGCTGCTGTTTTCCCCGCGCAGATGCAGCAGCGGAAACTCCAGCAACGCCTGGGCAGGCAAAGGCAGGGCGCGCTCCTTGAGCAGTTGCGGGCTGCACACCGGGAACACTTCTTCGCTGAACAGCCAATGGCTTTCGCCCTGTTTGAAGCGCCCGTCACCAAACAGGATCGCGACATCGATGTCGGTGCGCAGCATGTTGTGGTTGCGCTCGCTGGTGACCAGGCTGACATCGACGTTCGGATTGGCTTCATGGAAGCGGTGCAGGCGCGGCATCAGCCAATAGGCGGCGAAGGCGAAATCGGTGGCGACCTGCAATACCTCGTGTTGTTGCTGCGTGCTGATCGCACTCAATCCTGCGTCAACATGCTGCAAACCGAGCTGAACCTGCTCGAACAGGATCGCGCCGCCCTCGGTCAGTTCAATACCGCGATAGATCCGGTCAAACAGTCGTGCTCCCAGCTGTTCTTCCAGACGCTTGATCTGCTGGCTGATCGCTGGCTGCGTGGTGCCCAGCTCAACCGCCGCCGCAGTAAAACTGCGGTGACGGGCCGCCGCTTCGAAGGCACGTAACAGATCGAGTGACAGATTGCCGAGGGCTTCATACATAAGCTGTGCTTATCCTAGTCATTGTCCGGGGCGGGCTTTACCCGACAGAGCATGGACTCCATGCTCGATCGCAGCAATGTCGCATAACTATTCACTATGGAATGCCGCGATCACATGAAGCGCAAGAACATTCTTTTCATCATGGCCGATCAAATGGCCGCGCCAATGTTGCCGATCTACGGCCCGTCGCCGATCAAATTGCCGAATCTTTCGCGCCTCGCCGCTCAGGGCGTGGTGTTCGATGCTGCTTACTGCAACAGCCCGTTGTGCGCGCCGTCGCGTTTTACCTTGGTCAGCGGCCAGCTGCCGAGCAAGATCGGCGCCTACGACAACGCCGCCGACTTTCCCGCTGACATTCCGACTTACGCCCACTACCTGCGACGTCTCGGCTATCGCACCGCGCTATCAGGCAAAATGCATTTCTGCGGCCCGGACCAATTGCACGGCTACGAAGAGCGTCTGACCAGCGACATCTACCCGGCCGACTACGGCTGGGCGGTGAACTGGGACGAACCGGACGTGCGCCCGAGCTGGTATCACAACATGTCGTCGGTATTGCAGGCCGGGCCGTGCGTGCGCACCAATCAGCTCGACTTCGACGAAGAGGTGGTGTTCAAGGCCCAGCAATACCTGTTCGATCACATCCGCGAGGACGGCGACCAACCGTTCTGCCTGACCGTGTCGATGACGCACCCACACGACCCATACACCATTCCCAAGGCGTTCTGGGATTTGTACGACGACGCGGATATCCCGCTTCC
>NZ_JABULD010000159.1:0-1458 GCF_014060985.1 Pseudomonas sp. MD195_PC81_125 | reverse complement strand
CCCACATTGGAATGCATTCACCTGTGGGAGCGAGCCTGCTCGCGAAGAGATCGACCGGATTTACCGGTTGGAATCCAGAAGCTGCATCCGCGCGATATACGCTTTTTATTTCCTGCTCCGCCTTCTCCGGGGAATCGAACGGCCCTTCAAGGGTGTTCTCCCGCGTACAGAAAAACAGTTCGCCATTGACCCGGCACATCCGCTCACTGCGAAAGTGGGTGGCGGGGGGCGCTGTCCTGGGCGCGCATTCCATACATGATGGCCTCCTTGGTTGATGCACTGAAAGGGATCCAATGAGCTTATGCCTGAAGCACTTGGTGCGCCCGGCCAGCCGATCAACGGCAAAGCGTCAATTTAATGCTGCGACCTGCACAGTTTCATGTGCGGCCTGGCCCGAACTGTCCCTGTGTTGCGCCCGCGCGCGGGCCTAGAATGACCGCTCTCGTCAGCAGGCATTGGGGTTCGCATGCACATTTCATCCGGTCGCTGGGTCTACGGTCTGTTCCTGGCGCTGTTGACGGCGTTCTTGTGGGGCATTCTGCCAATCAAGCTCAAACAGGTGTTGCAGGTGATGGACCCGATCACCGTGACCTGGTTTCGTCTGTTGGTCTCCGGTGGTTGCCTGTTTATTTATCTGGCGTCGGTCAAGCGTCTGCCGAGCCGCAAGGTCCTCGGCCCCCGGGGCGGCTGGCTGGTGTTAATGGCGGTGCTCGGGCTGGTGGGCAACTACGTGCTGTACCTGATGGGGCTCAATCTGCTCAGCCCCGGTACCGCGCAACTGGTGGTGCAGATGGGGCCGATCATGTTGCTGATCGCCAGCCTGTTTGTGTTCAAGGAGCGCTTCAGCATCGGTCAGGGCATCGGGCTGGCGGTGCTGCTGATCGGCTTCGTGCTGTTTTTCAATCAGCGGCTGGCCGAGTTGCTGACGTCGTTGTCGGACTACACCGCCGGCGTGTTGCTGGTGCTGTTGGCCTCGACGGTCTGGACCTTCTACGCGCTGGGTCAGAAGCAATTGCTCACAGTATGGAATTCGTTGCAGGTGATGATGGTGATCTACCTGTTCTGCGCGCTGCTGCTGACGCCGTGGGTGCACCCACTCAAAGCGCTGGAGTTAAGCCCGTTGCAGGGCTGGCTGCTGTTGGCGTGCTGCATGAACACGCTGATTGCCTACGGTGCCTTTGCCGAGGCGCTGGCGCATTGGGAGGCCTCGCGGGTCAGTGCGACGCTGGCGATCACGCCATTGGTGACCTTTGGCGCGGTGGCGATTGCCGCCGCGGTGTGGCCGGACTATGTGCATGCCGAGCAGATCAACGGTCTGGGCTATGGCGGGGCGGTGCTGGTGGTGTTGGGGTCGGCGCTGGTGGCGCTGGGGCCGTCGTTGATTGCCGGGCTGAAAGCGCGGCGCATGCGGGTGGCCTGAAAAGCAAAAGATCGCAGCCTGCGGGCAGCTCCTACAGT
>NZ_JABULD010000487.1:0-5270 GCF_014060985.1 Pseudomonas sp. MD195_PC81_125 | reverse complement strand
TGGTCACACCCAGCGCACGGCCACGTGGAATGATCGAAACCTTGTAGACAGGATCATGCTCAGGCACAACGCGCCCAACGATCGCATGACCCGCTTCGTGATAAGCGGTGTTCTGTTTCTCTTTCTCGGACATGACCATGGATTTGCGCTCGGCGCCCATCATGATCTTGTCTTTGGCCAGCTCGAATTCTTTCATTTCGACGATGCGCTTGCCGCTACGTGCAGCGAACAGCGACGCTTCGTTGACCAGGT
The DNA here is from genome assembly GCF_014060985.1 of Pseudomonas sp. MD195_PC81_125. NCBI lineage: Bacteria > Pseudomonadati > Pseudomonadota > Gammaproteobacteria > Pseudomonadales > Pseudomonadaceae > Pseudomonas > Pseudomonas sp. MD195_PC81_125. The sequence continues at coordinate 5,018 of NZ_JABULD010000487.1, read as the reverse complement.
TGGCCAGATCGGCACCGGAAAAGCCTGGGGTACCACGGGCGATAACGGCTGGAGCCACGTCATCACCCATTGGCACTTTCCGCATGTGAACCTTGAGAATCTGCTCGCGACCGCGAATATCCGGCAAACCGACAACGACCTGACGGTCGAAACGGCCCGGACGCAGCAGCGCAGGGTCAAGTACGTCAGGACGGTTGGTGGCAGCGATCACAATGATGCCGTCATTCATTTCGAAGCCGTCCATCTCTACCAGCAACTGGTTGAGGGTCTGCTCACGCTCGTCGTGACCGCCGCCCATGCCGGCGCCACGGTGGCGACCGACGGCGTCGATTTCGTCAATGAAGATGATGCACGGCGCGTGCTTCTTGGCCTGCTCGAACATGTCGCGAACGCGGCTTGCACCAACACCCACAAACATTTCAACAAAGTCGGAACCGGAGATGGTGAAGAACGGCACTTTCGCTTCGCCAGCAATCGCCTTGGCCAGCAAGGTTTTACCGGTACCCGGAGGGCCGACCATCAATACGCCGCGAGGAATACGACCGCCGAGGCGCTGGAACTTGCCCGGATCACGCAGGAACTCAACCAGCTCACCAACTTCTTCCTTGGCTTCGTCGCAACCAGCAACGTCAGCCAGCGTGGTCTTCACCTGGTCTTCGGAGAGCAGGCGTGCCTTGCTCTTGCCAAAGCTCATCGGTCCGCCCTTGCCGCCGGCACCGCCCTGCATCTGGCGCATGAAGAACATGAACACCGCGATGATCACCAGGATCGGGAAGCTGGCCACCAGAAGTTGAGTCCAGATGCTTTGCTGCTCAGGCTGCTTGCCTTCAACCACAACGTGATTGTCGACCAGGTCGCCGATCAGGCCGTTGTCCTGGATCGCCGGACGAATGGTCTTGAAGCTGTCGCCATCGTTGCGCTTGCCGGTAATCACATAGCCGTCAACGGCTACGCGCTCGACCTTGCCATCCTTGACCTGCTGGATGAAGTCGGAATAGTTGAGGGTCTGCGGCTCGTTAGGGCTGGAGAAGTTGTTCATCACCGTCACGAGGACTGCCGCGATGATCAACCACAGGATCAGATTCTTTGCCATATCGTTCAATTAACTACCCTCTGAAGCAAGCTCCGCTACTGGCGCGCGCTTCGCATGATATTCACCGGCCTAACTTACTACATTACCTACAACTCTTGCAGGCGCCGTCTGTAACCCTTTGTGAAACACTTTCTACACAATATTCGCTTATGCACGCGGGGCAAAATACGAAAAACCTATCGCCCCGGCAAAAAACCTCGTTTTACTCATTACCGCCACGGTAACCCCAAGCCAGCATGTATTGCTCGCGGGAGCTGCCACGGGAGGAGTCCGGCTTGATCATCTGGATCTTGTCGAACTTCTTCCGAGCATCCTTCAGGTAGACATCAAAACCTTCGCCCTGAAAAATCTTGATCACAAAATTACCACCCGGCTTGAGTATCCGCTCCGCCAGATCAAGCGCCAGCTCGCAAAGGAACATGGCTTTTGGCATGTCCACTTCAGGCGTACCACTCATATTGGGGGCCATATCGGAAATCACAAGGTCCACCTGTGAATTACCCACGGCTTCAAGGATTCGCGCGAGCACTTCATCCTCGGTGAAATCACCCTGAATAAAGGTCACGTCAGGGATACTGTCCATCTCCAGGATGTCCGAAGCGATCAGTCGCCCCTGACCACCGATCAGCCGGCTGGTGACCTGCGACCAGCCGCCGGGCGCCGCACCCAGGTCGACAACGCTCATGCCGGAACGGATCAGCTTGTATTTCTCCTGGATCTCCAGAAGCTTGTAACTCGCACGCGAGCGGTAGCCATCCTTCTGCGCCTGCTTCACATAAGGATCGTTGACATGTCGTTTCAGCCAACCAAGGCTTGTCTTGGAACGCGCCATTGGGCACCTCGATAATAAGGGTCGTGATTAATTGGGCGGATCCACGAACCCTCGGGTAAAATGGCCGCCATTTTACAGAATCCAGACGAAAGGGTCAGATTATGCCGCTCACTCCAGAGCAGAAGAAACAGTACAAATCCATTGGTCACCACCTGAAACCGGTTTTGACGGTGGCGGACAACGGTCTGACTGAAGGTGTATTAGCCGAACTTGAACGCGCCTTGGCGGATCACGAGCTGATCAAGATCAAGCTCAACATCCTCGACCGCGAGTCGCGCCTGGCGCACATTGCAGAGCTGTGCAAGGTCGGCAAGGCTGATCTGGTACAGGTCATCGGCAAGATGGCGCTGGTTTATCGCAAGAACTTCAGCGTCAACAAGCAGCTGTCGAACGTTCATCGCTTCAAGTGATGGCAAGGGTCAAGGGTGTGCTTCGCGCACCCTGCCACTCCATCCCGGTAGCGGCTGCAACACCAGCACCAGTCCAGAGAAGCCCAACAGCAGAAAACTGAATGCCTGCCAGCGCTGCGCTTGCGGCCAGCCGACATGCACGGCGACAAACATCGCACACGCATACAGTGCCATCAACAACACCTGCCCGCGAAAATCCCGCCACAGACTGGCAAGGCCCTCGGCCCGTACCAGCACCAAAGCCTGAAAAATCACGCAGGCCACGGCAAAAATCACCAGCGACACTTCGAACGCATCGGCAATCTCATCGATCAGCAACGGTGCCAGACCAATTTTGCCCAGCACCGGTCGCAAACCGAGATGAATCAGCCAGAAGCCGCCGACCCACAACGTCTGGGTCAGCTGCCAAAGCATGGCGCCCGCACGTAGCGGGCGCTTGCCTTCAGATGTGACGGACTTCGACAATCTCGTACTCGATAACACCACTCGGCGTTTTCACGGCAACCACGTCACCCTCTTCCTTGCCGATCAAGGCACGGGCCAAGGGCGAGCCGACCGAAATCTTGCCGAGTTTGAAGTCAGCCTCATCCTCACCCACGATGTGGTAAGCGACGCTTTCATCCGTCTCGACGTTGGCGATTTCGACAGTGGTACCGAAGATCACTTTGCCGGTGTGCGGAATGGTCGTGACATCAATGATGACCTGATTCTGGATCCGGCCTTCGATATCACGGATCCGCGCCTCGACCATGCCCTGCTGTTCGCGGGCGGCATGGTATTCGGCGTTTTCCTTCAGATCACCCAGCTCGCGAGCCGTACCGATGTCCTGGCTGAGCTTCGGACGAACGACCTTGGTCAGGTGAGCGTGTTCTTCTTCCAGGGCTTTTGCGCCCTGGACGGTCATTGGGTACTTGATCATGCCTTCAATCCTGCGTGTAGATCCTGCAAGCGGCGTACGGTCTTCTCGGGACCGAACTTCAGCGCTTCACAGATAGCCTCGCCCGCAGCAATGGTGGTGGTGCAGTAGATCTTGTGCTGCAGGGCATTACGACGAATGGAGTAGGAATCAGCGATCGACTGACGGCCTTCGGTGGTGTTGATGATCAGGGTGACTTCGTCATTCTTGATCATGTCGACCACGTGCGGACGACCCTCGGTCACCTTGTTCACGCGGCGCACTTTCAGGCCTGCGGCTTCGATCAGCTTGGCAGTACCGGCAGTGGCGACCACTTCGAAGCCCAAGTTGATCAGATCACGGGCCACGCCTGCAACCAGCGGCTTGTCATCGTCACGCACGCTGATGAACGCGGTACCGCCGGTCGGCAGCACTTCGCTCGCGCCCATCTGGGCCTTGGCGAAGGCTTCACCGAAGGTGTCGCCGACGCCCATCACTTCACCGGTGGACTTCATCTCCGGGCCGAGGATCGGGTCAACGCCAGGGAATTTGGCGAACGGGAACACCGCCTCTTTCACGCTGTAGAAGTTCGGGATGATTTCCTTGGTGAAGCCGATTTCCTTCAGGGTCTTACCGGCCATGACGCGTGCAGCGATCATTGCCAGGGAAACACCGATGCACTTGGACACGAACGGTACGGTACGCGAAGCGCGCGGGTTGACTTCGATGACGTAGATGTCTTCGCCCTGCAGGGCCAGTTGCACGTTCATCAGGCCGACAACACCCAGTTCCAGGGCCATTTTCTTGACCTGTTCGCGCATCTCGTCCTGGATGTGCGCCGGCAGCGAGTACGGCGGCAGCGAGCACGCGGAGTCACCGGAGTGAACGCCCGCCTGTTCGATGTGCTGCATGATCGCGCCGATCACCACGTCTTTGCCGTCGCAGACCGCATCCACGTCCATCTCGATGGCGCAGTTGAGGAAGTGGTCGAGCAGCACCGGGCTGTCGTTGGACACTTGCACCGCATCACGCAGGTAGCGCTTGAGTTCGTCTTCCTTGTAGACGATTTCCATCGCGCGGCCGCCCAGTACGTAGGACGGGCGCACCACCAGCGGATAACCGATTTTCGCGGCAGCGCGAACGGCTTCGTCTTCGCTGCGCACGGTGGCGTTTGGCGGCTGACGCAGGTTCAGGCGCTCAACCATTTGCTGGAAGCGCTCACGGTCTTCGGCACGGTCGATGGCGTCAGGGCTGGTACCGATGATCGGCACGCCAGCGGCTTCGAGGGCACGCGCCAGTTTCAGCGGAGTCTGGCCGCCGTACTGGACGATCACGCCTTTCGGCTTCTCGACGCGGCAGATTTCCAGTACGTCTTCCAGGGTTACCGGCTCGAAGTACAGACGGTCGGACGTGTCGTAGTCGGTGGAAACGGTTTCCGGGTTGCAGTTGACCATGATGGTTTCATAGCCGTCTTCGCGCAGTGCGAGGGCGGCGTGTACGCAGCAATAGTCGAACTCGATGCCCTGGCCGATACGGTTCGGACCACCACCCAGAATCATGATCTTGTCGCGACCGGACGGCGCGGCTTCGCACTCTTCCTCGTACGTCGAGTAGAGGTAAGCGGTGTCGGTGGCGAACTCGGCGGCACAGGTGTCAACGCGCTTGTAGACCGGGAACACTTCCAGTTTTTGACGGTGCGTACGCAGGTTCTTCTCGGTCACACCCAGCAGTTTGGCCAGACGCTGATCGGAGAAGCCTTTGCGCTTGAGCTTTGAACATCAGTTCGCG
>NZ_JABULD010000736.1:0-642 GCF_014060985.1 Pseudomonas sp. MD195_PC81_125 | reverse complement strand
GACCAAAGACCACAAACAGAAGCTGCTCGACTACCTGTGCGAGCTGTGTACCGAACATGGCGTCGAAGATCCGCAACGTCTGGCCAGGCAGTTGCTGATCCTGATTGACGGCGCCATTACCGTAGCGCTTGTGATGGGTGATCACAGTGCCGCTGATAATGCGCAATGCATGGCGCGTAAGTTATTGGACCTGTAACGCCTTAAATAAGCCTGAACCGTTGTTTAATCGTTTATTAGATCGGGAGACTGACAATGTCGACTGCTGCCCAAGTGCGTCCGCCTTTACCGCCGTTCAACCATGAATCGGCCATCGAAAAAGTTCGACTGGCCGAAGATGGCTGGAACTCCCGCGACCCCGAGAAGGTGTCGCTGGCCTACACACTCGACACGAAATGGCGCAACCGCGCCGAGTTCGCCAACAACCGTGAAGAAGCCAAGGCGTTCCTGACCCGTAAGTGGGCCAAGGAACTCGATTATCGCCTGATCAAGGAACTCTGGGCCTATTCGGATACGCGGATTGCCGTGCGCTACGCCTATGAATGGCGCGACGATTCGGGCAACTGGTTCCGTTCCTACGGCAATGAAAACTGGGAGTTCGATGAGCACGGCCTGATGTTCCAGCGCTATGCCTGCATCAACGAC
>NZ_JABULD010000735.1:0-5130 GCF_014060985.1 Pseudomonas sp. MD195_PC81_125 | reverse complement strand
TACAGCAAGTTATTGGCAACCTGGTTGCTAACAGCGTTGCTTATGGAGATTTGAAGCAGCCAATCATCATCACTTCATCTTGTGAAGAGCATCAAACCATTGTGTCCGTTCGCAACCAGGGCGCGATTATCCCTGAGTCATTGATGGCGACTCTATTCGAACCCATGATCCGCGGCACCAACGACCGTAACGCACGCAGCGTAGGGCTTGGATTGTTCATCGTGAGGGAAATCGCCCGGTCACATGGAGGGAACGTCACGGTGTGTTCCAACACCGAAGAAGGCACAACGTTTGAAGTCTTTTTTCCACAAATTCAGTCTTAGAAACCCGGAATTTTTCAGCTTTTTGTTCCCACACGTACCTTGCCGCTGAAGACTCTGAATCCATAAGTGTTGTAGATCAACGTCACCGGTATCAACACGGCAAAGCCGACGAGCATGAAGACCTGGCTATTGGGCTTTGAGGTGGCGGCTTGCAGCGTCAGACCCGGGGGAATGATCAGCGGATAAAGCGCGACGAGCATCAAGGCGAACGCCAGTACGAATACACCCAGGGCGCAGAACAGCGGTACCCAGTCAGAACGACTGCGAAACCCTGATCGGAATACCACCAGCAAAGCCATCAGAATCAAAACCGCGGGTACCCACACCACCGGCGCCGTCAGCCGCTGCGAGTACTGATCGTGCAAGGTGGTGGTCCAAGCGACTAAAACCAGCAGAAGCCCTGCCGTGCCCCAAGCCAGCTGCTTCGCCTGACGCGCAGAACGGTGCTGCAGTTCATCAACGGTTCGCCAATACAGCCAGCAAGCGCCCAGCCAGGTATAGCCCAGCACGAGTACGAGGCCGCAAAATAGCGGAAAGGGTTCGAGCCACTCGCGGCCATCGCCACTGTACTGACTGCCCAGATGGGGGACGCCTTTGACCAGGGTGCCGAGCACAATACCTTGAATCAGTCCCGTGCACAGGGAGCCACACAGCAACACGCCGTCGATCAGCCGTTTAACGCGCTCGCTGGGCGCGTGATCACGAAATTCAAGCGCCATTGCACGCAGTATCAATGCCAGAAACATGGCGATAAATGGCACGTAAAGCGCGGGGAGCAGAATGGCGTAGGCCAGCGGAAACAAAGCCAGAAGCCCGCCGCCACCGAGAACGAGCCAGGTTTCGTTGGCATCCCAAATCGGCAGGATGGTCACAGCCATGGCGCGTCGATTGCGGCTGCTATGCGTCAGGCCCAGCAGTATGCCGACACCCAGATCGGTTCCGTCGAGCAACACATAGTTCATCACCGAGAATGCCAGAGCTGCTGCACACAACAGGGTCAGCCAGTCAGTGTCCATCGACTCGTTTCCTCAAGACCGTCCGGTTTCGTCAGGCAATGTTGGTTGCGGACCTGGCTCGCCACGGCGCGGTGGCTCACGTAGCAAACGCATCAGCACCCACAAGCCGATGCCGAATACCAGCAGATAGAACAGCAGAATTCCCCACGTAGAAGTCACCACCTGCTCGCGTGAGACCCGTGACACGCTGTCGGCCGTGCGCAGTAGCCCGTAGACGGTAAAGGGCTGACGCCCGACCTCAGTGACGATCCAACCACTGAGCATCGCTACAAATCCCGTTGGGGCCATCAGCACACAGCTCCATAACCACCCGCGTGCAATGTACAGACGCTTACGAAAGCGAAGAACGAGGCTGGCGATGCCTTGCGCCAACATCATCAACCCCAGCCCGACCATCAGGCGAAATGCGAAAAATACTGGCGGCACCGGCGGAATGTCCTCAGGCGCGAACTCGTCCAGTGCGGCGATGGTGCCGCTCAGGTCGTGACGAAGGTAAAGCGAGCCGATCCGCGGAATAGCCACTTCCCAGTGATTGCGTCTTTCGGACATATCCGGCCAGCCGAATAGGCGCAGCGGTTCACCCGCACCTGCGGGTGGACGCGTCCACGAACCTTCAATGGCGGCTACCTTCTGCGGTTGAACCTTCAAAGTGTGTTCGCCATGTAGGTCGCCGACCACAATTTGCGCGGGAGTTAGAGCCACGACCGTCCATAAGGCCATGGACAATTGCAGGCGTGCGCGGGGATTGTGCGAGGTTTTGAGCAACTGCCAGGCACTGGCGCCGGCCACCAGCGTTGCCGAACCCAGCAGCGCGGCCAATGTCATATGCGCCAGGCGATAGGGGAACGAGGGATTGAAAATGATCGCCCACCAGTTTTCGGCCAGAAAGCGCCCCTCCCCTGACATCGAATAGCCTGCGGGTGTGTGCATCCAGGAGTTGGCCGACAGTATCCAAAATGCGCTGATCAACGAACCCATGGCTACGGCACCAGTGGCGAAGAAATGCAGTCGTGGGCCGACCTTCTTCAATCCGAAAAGCATGATGCCCAAGAACCCGGCCTCGAGGAAAAACGCCGCCAACACTTCGTAGAACATCAACGGTCCAAGAATATCGCCCGCCTGTACCACCAGACGCGACCAGTTCAGCCCAAACTGATATTCCAAAATCAGCCCTGACGCCGTACCCACCGCCACATTAAGGGCGAATATCTTGAGCCAGTAGTGATAGACATCCAGATAGACTTCGCGACCGGTCTTGAGCCACAACGCCTCGAGTACCAGTAGAAAATTCGACAGACCGATGGTGAACGCCGCCAGCACGATGTGAAAACTGATGGTGATCGCGAACTGGGCACGCGCCGCCGTGAGGACTGAGTCGAGGGCTTCCACGTATGACTCCCGGCTTGTGATCAGACGATTAGGTTGCTCAACACTTCTGTGAGCGCTTGCCGCTATGGCGTTTCGCTTTCTCACTCGAGAATTGGAACGTTTCCACTCAATGGTTGAGCCGACCTATTCATCATAGTTGCGCCTACCAACAGTGATAGCGCACTCATTTGTCGTTTTGTAGGCGGGCGAGGAGCACTGCTGTGGTACCTGTGGCGAGCAGATACCGAGGATGCTTTTCAGGGTGCACGCTTGAAGTGTTTTTTGCGCACGCTTGTTCGCCTTTCAGTCAGCGATCACGCTCATGTTTCGGCCGCTGGTCTTGGCAATGTAGAGCGCTTTATCAGCAGCACCAATCAGATCGTCCGGGGTGTCCTCAGCTCTTGGGCTACAGGCGCTTACACCGATGCTGACCGTCACTATCCCCTGCTCGCTGTCTTTGTGTGCAATCTGCGCTTGTTCTACTGCGTTGCGGATCTTTTGCGCGACGATAAAAGCCCCAACGTAATCGGTTGCCGGCAGAACAACTGCGAACTCCTCGCCGCCAAATCGTGCAGCGAGATCGCCTGGTCTCTTAATGTTTTCAAGGATGATCCCACTTAGCCTGCGTAGACACTCGTCACCGACCAAGTGGCCATACCGATCATTGAAACGCTTGAAGTGATCGACGTCGATCATCAGCAAGGCCAGGGTGGTGTGACCACGTTTGGCCCTTCCCATCTCAGCCTGCGTGAACAAGTCGAACTGGCGACGGTTTGCGAGCCCGGTCAGTGCGTCTTCCAAGGCGAGCAGTTCCAGGGTTCGATTCACATCAAGCAGCTTGTCTTGAGCGCCCAGTAATTCGTTTTGAATTCGGTTCTGTTGTTTCATCAACCGGATGAAGCGATAACCGATCCCACCCAAAACGCTCATCAGCAAAATTACGATGGCGGAGCTCATCAATGTTTCCTGCCACCAGCTTGCCAATACCTCCTCTTTATTCATGGCTGAAAACACCACGAGAGGATACCCACTGACCCGTCGAAACCCGACGACGCGTTCTATACCATCTACGTATGATCTGACCGTGGCCGTTCCAGAAGGCCCTTTTGGTAGCAACTGGGTGAATAGCGGGCCGTCCGCAACGCTGCTGCCAATGATCGCATCGTTAAAGGGGCGTCGAATGACGATTCTGGCGTCGGAGGAAATCAGGTTGATAACGCCATTACTGCCAATATCGATGCTGTTGTAGAGCTTGAGAAAGTGATCAAGATAGATAGTTGCCAATGCCACGCCTGCAAAACTGCCATCAGGGTTGTTGATCCTGCGCGACACCGGCAGGACCCAATCGCCCGTTGAGCGACTTTTGATGGACAGCCCTACATGCGGGCCTCGGTCAGGATGATCGCGATGGTAGATAAAATACTCACGATCGGCGTTATTTGCGTTCGGCGGCAGGATGCCGCTCGAGTCCGCTATCCAGGCGCCGTTCTGGTCATAGATAAATAACCCATGCAACTGTGGCAGCTCGTTTCGCTGTGCATTGAGAAGACGTAGTAGGAGAGGTAACTGCTCCGGGCTCATTCCTTCCGTTTCAATTCGATCGACCAAGCTGAACAGCACGGTGTCGGCTTGTTTGATGGATGCCTGAGCTTGTGACGCCAGGGTTTGCGCGAGGTTGGCCATTGACACTTCCTTGTCGTGCAACCGGTACTCACGCGAACTCCAGCCCTCCCAGATGGCAACCACCACTAGCGAAAGGCAAACTGCCAGGAGAAAGCCGATCGCTGCGCGAACCTTGTCTTTCGTCACCCCGTGCTCAGACGTGGTGAGCTCTGCTTCCTTAACTTTTGCAAGACCAGCTGCGAAAGACTCGTGAGGCATAATTTGCCCTTTATGATATTGAGCGGCGAGACATTCCCTTAGCTCGTTTTGACTCAATGTGCACCCGCAGGCGCCTGACACCATTCGACCATACTCCAAGAAAATTGGGTGAACTGGCAAGGGAGGGCATCAAGATCCCATGGATTAGGGGGTCTAGGTCTCAGACGAATTGTGGCACGCTGATTTTTTCTCATCCGGGAACATGTCGTAGATCTAAGTCTCCAATGCCGCGGCGGTCGACTGGTGGGTATTAATTCCTGGACGATTCAGTTCCGGTACTACACTGACGGACGTGAAATTTCTTTTGAACTCGCCAGACGTTAAGGATCCGGAGATTGAAGCTCACTTGGGAAGGTCTACTGCCAATTTCTGGCAAAGTCATCGTGATTGAAGACGATCCGACGCTTCGTATGCTCATGGGCGATATCCTGAAGGAAATCGGCGCACAGTCCCTAGCCTTTGAGACAGCTGACGATGCTTTGACATATTTGCTTGAGGCGCATGTGCCGTGCCCTCTGGTGGTGGTGGATCATGCATTACCG
>NZ_JABULD010000372.1:0-2985 GCF_014060985.1 Pseudomonas sp. MD195_PC81_125 | reverse complement strand
GAAGAAGCGATCGAGAAAGCCAAGAAACTGTAATCCCGGCGCCCGGCAACGGGCGCTAATTTAGGTTGAGGCAATCAGATGGCTATGACAGTCCATTGCGATATCGTCAGCGCGGAAGGGGAAATCTTTTCCGGCCTGGTCGAGATGGTGATTGCGCACGGTGCACTGGGTGATCTTGGTATCGCTCTGGGTCACGCGCCGCTGATCACTAATCTGAAGCCAGGTCCGATCCGCCTGATCAAGCAAGGCGGGGAAGCCGAGGTGTTCTACATCTCCGGTGGTTTCCTCGAGGTTCAGCCGAACATGGTCAAGGTGCTTGCCGATACCGTGCAACGTGCCGCCGACCTGGATGAAGCTCAGGCTCAAGCAGCCCTCAAGGCTGCCGAAGCTGCTCTGCATGAGAAGAGCGCAGATTTCGATTACGGAGCTGCGTCCGCACGTCTGGCCGAGGCTGCAGCTCAGCTGCGCACCGTCCAACAGATCCGCAAGAAGTTTGGCGGTTAATCCGTCAGCCACTTGTTGTGCGATTGATAAAAAAGGGTAGCCTCGGCTACCCTTTTTTCTTTTCCGATTTTTACAACCCGGTCGCAGTTGCTGACCGCCCAGGATTGGTAGCCAGTCATGTCTCTCGAAATCGTTATTCTCGCGGCCGGTCAAGGCACCCGTATGCGTTCGGCGTTGCCCAAAGTGCTGCACCCGGTTGCCGGCAACTCCATGCTTGGGCATGTTATCCACAGTGCACGGCAGCTCGATCCACAGCGCATTCATGTGGTGATCGGCCACGGTGCCGACGTGGTGCGCGAGCGTCTGGCGGCTGACGACCTGAATTTCGTCCTGCAGGACAAACAATTGGGCACTGGACATGCCACCGCTCAAGCGGTCCCGTTCATCAGTGCTGAAACCGTACTGATCCTTTACGGTGACGTGCCGTTGATCGAAGTCGAAACCCTGCAGCGTCTGCTCAAGCACGTCGTACCGGGGCAGATGGGCCTGCTGACCGTTGAGCTGGAAGACCCGACCGGTTACGGCCGCATCGTACGCGGGGCTGACGGCAAGGTCGCTGCCATCGTCGAACACAAAGATGCCAGCGAAGCCCAGCGCGCGATCACTGAAGGCAACACCGGCATCCTCGCTGTCCCGGCCAATCGCCTGGCCGACTGGATGAGCCGCCTGTCAAACAACAACGCGCAAGGCGAGTACTACCTGACCGACGTGATCGAAATGGCGGTTGACGATGGTCTGGTGGTGGCCACCGAGCAGCCGCACGACCCGATGGAAGTGCAAGGCGCCAATGATCGCAAGCAACTGTCGGAACTGGAGCGGCATTACCAGTTGCGCGCCGGCCGCCGCCTGATGGCGCAAGGCGTGACCCTGCGAGATCCTGCGCGTTTCGATGTGCGGGGCGAAGTCACCGTCGGTCGCGATGTGCTGATCGACGTCAACGTGATTCTCGAAGGCAAGGTTGTCATCGAGGACGACGTGGTAATCGGCCCGAACTGCGTGATCAAGGACAGCACCCTGCGCAAAGGCGTGGTGATCAAAGCCAACAGCCACATCGAAGGTGCGGTGCTGGGTGAAGGCAGCGATGCCGGTCCGTTCGCCCGACTGCGTCCAGGCACGGTTCTGGAAGCGCGCGCGCATGTGGGTAACTTTGTCGAACTGAAAAACGCGCGCATGGGCGAGGGCGCCAAGGCCGGGCACCTGACCTACCTGGGCGACGCGGAAATCGGTGCACGCACCAACATTGGCGCCGGCACCATCACCTGTAACTACGATGGCGCCAACAAATGGAAAACCGTGTTGGGCGAGGATGTATTCATCGGCTCCAACAACTCGTTGGTCGCGCCTGTGGATATCTCGTCCGGGGCAACCACTGCGGCTGGCTCGACCATTACCCAGAATGTGGATAACGCGCAGTTGGCGGTGGGTCGGGCGCGGCAGAAGAATATCGATGGCTGGAAGCGGCCGGAGAAGATCAAGAAGAGCTGAGTTATCCACAGCTGCTTTTAGATCAAAAGATCGCAGCCTTCGGCAGCTCCTATAGAGGGTGCCGGGGGCTGCGATTTTTTATGGCCTGAGCTTGACGATTGAAGGGCAATAGGTTTTTATTGCTTCCGTTATCTTTCGAATCGAAACTTTAGCCGCCATGTCGAAACGCAACACGCCCCAACGCCGCCACAACATTCTCGCCTTGCTCAATGAGCAGGGCGAAGTCAGTGTGGATGAACTGGCCAAGCGCTTCGAAACTTCGGAAGTTACGATCCGCAAGGATCTGGCAGCACTTGAGAGCCATGGTCTGTTGCTGCGTCGTTACGGCGGGGCGATCACCATGCCGCAGGAGCTGGTCGCTGAACCCGGCCAGAGCGTTTCGAAATACAAACAGGCGATTGCCCGCGCTGCCGTCAAACGTATCCGCGAGCACGCCCGCATCATCATCGACAGCGGCAGTACCACCGCCGCCATGATCCCCGAGCTGGGCCAGCAGCCGGGTCTGGTCGTCATGACCAATTCCCTGCATGTCGCCAACGCTTTGAGCGAACTCGAGCACGAGCCGGTGCTGCTAATGACCGGCGGTACCTGGGATCCGCATTCGGAGTCCTTCCAGGGCCAGGTGGCCGAGCAGGTACTACGCTCTTACGACTTCGACCAGTTGTTTATCGGCGCCGATGGCATCGATCTGGTGCGCGGTACCACCACATTCAACGAGTTGCTCGGTTTGAGCCGGGTGATGGCGGAAGTGGCGCGGGAAGTGATCGTGATGGTCGAGGCCGACAAGATCGGCCGCAAGATCCCCAACCTGGAGCTGCCGTGGAGCAGCGTCCATACCCTCATTACCGATGATCGCCTGCCACAAGAGGCCCGCGATCAGATTCAGGCCCGCGGTATCACCGTGATTTGCGCGGCTGTCAGTCAGGAGAAATAAGCATGTGTGGAATTGTCGGCGCAGTTGCTGAACGTAATATCACCGCCATCCTGCTCGAAGGC
>NZ_JABULD010000170.1:0-4207 GCF_014060985.1 Pseudomonas sp. MD195_PC81_125 | reverse complement strand
CTGGCTTGCCAGCGATGGCGGCCTGCGAGCCGACCAATCTCCAACAGACCGCACCCATTCCCACTGTGGGAGCTGGCTTGCCAGCGATGGCGGCCTGACAGCCAACCAATCTCCAACTGAACACACCCAATCCACCTGTGGGAGCCGGCTTGCCAGCGAAGGCGGCCTGACAGCCGACCAATCTCCCACTGAATACACCCAACCCCACGGTCGGAGCCAGCCTGCTGGCGATGAGGCTCTCTCAGGCAACCACTCTCTTCTCGCTGTACTCAAATGACCGTTCCCACACCACTGCATGGAAACGATCACTCATCACTACATCAACTCAAGTCGCCACATTCAGGTACTTGCCCACCGGCGCAGCATTGTCCAGCGAATACTGTTTGCTCAAGTTGGCAATTATCCGGTTCAGCGCTTCGCTGGTGGTCTGGGTGCTGGCGGTCCTTTCTTCAGGCGGGTGTTCCCGACCTGCCTGTAGCGCCGCTTTCAGTTCGTCGCTGCTCACGTCGCCGCTGCTGTCGCTGTCCAGCGCTTTAAGCAGTGCGGCGCTGGTGTCGGTGCTGGTCGTTGAGGTGTTGTCGCGGGTCTGTAGCGCGCTGCTCAGTTCGGTGGCGCTGATGCTGCCCGTCACCATCGGCATCCAGTTGGCTGAACAATTCATCACTGGGAGGTTGCTGCGTTAGCGGTGGTGGCGGGGTGAGGCTGGCGGTGAGTTCGTCCTGACTGACGGTGCCGTCCTTGTTCTTGTCCAGCGCGGAGAAGATCTGGTTGCTGTCGGCGCTGCTGCCGGCGCTGGTGAGGCCGTTGCTCAGTTCGTCGCTGCTGATGGCGCCGTCGCCATCGGTGTCGAGGGCGCTGATCAGGGCGTCGGCGAGGTCGGTGTTCGGGGCCTGGTCGTTGGGCGCCGGAGGGGGCGCCATGGCGGTCATTTCTTCGGCGCTGAGGCTGCCGCTGGCGTCGCTGTCCAGCTCGCCAAATTGCTTGCTCAGGTTGACCAGCAAACCGTCGTCGGACTTCTGCGACAGGGCGCTTTTCAGTTCGTCCTGGTCCACCGCGCCGTCGCCGTTGCTGTCGAGTTTGGCGAACAGTTGCTTTTGCAGTTGCTGGCTGCGGGCGTTCTGGGTGCTGCTGGTGCTGGTATAGCTCGTGTAGTTGCTGACGCTACCGATCATGGGCTCACTCCTTGGACTGTAAAGCCGGTCGGTGTACCGGCTTGTACAGACTCAAGGAGCAAGTTGTCCTGGGTATTTTGGCTTTGTACCGGGTGGTACACAGTGGCGGAAACACCAGAAATTCCCTGTGGGACAGGTGTTCTTCTCAGGCGCGCGGCAGGCGGATGATTGCGGTCAGGCCGCCGCCGGGTGTTTCTTGCAGATTCAACTGCCCACCCAAACGCTGCGCCGCTTCACGGGCAATGGTCATGCCCAGGCCGACGCCGCCGGAGTTGCGGTTGCGGGAGCCTTCCAGGCGATAGAACGGTTCGAACACCGCTTCGCGTTGGTCTTCGGCTATGCCCGGGCCGTGGTCGATCACGCGTATCAGCAGTTGTTCGCGTTGATCCTGCAGTTCGATGCGCGCCTGCCCGGCGTAGCGCAGGGCATTGTCCATCAGGTTATTGATGCACGAGCGCAGCGCCATCGGTTGCACCTGCAGCGGCGCGCAATGGCCGCTGACTTCAACGTCTGCGCCTTGATCCTGAGCGTTCTCGCACAACGATTCGACCAGCGCCTGCACATCCATCAACTGCAGGGCTTCGCTGGTGCGTTGTTCGTGCAGGTAGGTGAGGGTGGCGTCGAGCATGCCGATCATGTCGTTGAGGTCCTGGCGCATCTGACCTTGCAGCTTTTCGTCGTCGATCTGTTCCAGGCGCAGTTTCAGTCGCGACAGCGGGGTGCGCAGGTCGTGGGAGACGGCGCCGAGCATGCGTGCCCGTTGCTGCACCTGTTCGCGGATGCGTTGTTGCATCAGGTTGAAGGTGTGCGCCGCTTGCCGTGCCTCACGCGGGCCGGACTCGTCCAGCGGTGGGCTGTCGAGGTTTTCACTGAGGCGTTCGGCGGCGTCGCTCAGGCGCTGGATCGGTCGGCTGAGCAGTTTGGCGCCGTACCACGCAGCAATCATCAGCGAGATGAACTGGAACGTCAGCGGCACCAGCGGTCCGCCGAACCATGGACGTGGCGGGCGATGGGCGAAACGCGGATCCGGCGGCGGCCGTTGGCCGTCGACCCCCTCGGCAAATTCCGGCGGGGGCGGCGGTGGGGGCGGGCCGTAGTGGTGGAACCAGGCAAAAGCCAGCAGATGCGCGAGGACGATCGCCACGAACAGCATGCCAAACAGGCGGCCGAACAGCGTGTCGAAGCGCCCTCGCATCAGCCGATGTCCCGCGCGTCGAACAGGTAACCTTCACCGCGCACGGTTTTGATCAACTGCGGGGCTTTCGGGTCGTCGCCGAGTTTTTGTCGCAGGCGCGACACCAGCAAATCGATGCTGCGGTCGAACGCTTCGATCGAACGGCCCCGGGCGGCGTCCAGCAGTTGTTCACGGCTGAGTACCCGACGCGGGCGTTCAATGAACACCCAAAGCAGGCGGAATTCGGCATTGGACAGCGGCACCACCAGACCATCGTCGGCAATCAGCTGACGCAGCACGCTGTTCAGGCGCCAGTTGTCGAAGCGAATGTTGGCCCGCTGTTCGGTGCGGTCATCGCGCACCCGGCGCAGGATGGTCTGGATCCGCGCCACCAGTTCCCGTGGCTCGAACGGTTTGGCCATGTAGTCGTCGGCGCCCAGTTCCAGACCGATGATGCGATCGGTGGGTTCGCAGCGGGCGGTGAGCATGAGGATCGGGATGTCCGATTCGGCACGCAGCCAGCGGCACAGCGACAGGCCGTCTTCGCCGGGCAGCATCAGGTCGAGCACCACCACGTCGAAATGTTCGGCCTGCATCGCCTGGCGCATGGCTGCGCCGTCGGTGACGCCGCTGGCGTGGATGTTGAAGCGCGCGAGGTAGTCGATCATCAGCTCGCGGATCGGCACATCGTCATCGACGATCAGCGCGCGGATGCTCCAGCGCTTGTCGTCTTTCTGCTCATCAGTCACGGTCGTTTGGGTGTTGTGCATGGGGCTGTTCATCTGCCAGTAGGCCGCCAACCACAAAGATGGGCTGCGAGGTGGTGGTTTCAGCATAGGCGTCCTGCCGTGAGGCGGGAAGTGCTGATGTAAGGACGTGTTGCGGCTGGCGAGGCTAGCGCGGGCGCATGTTGGCGGCGTGTCGGTTGTGTATCGGGTTCGACACAATAGCAGCGAGCGCTATGCTGATCACGGTTGCGGCGACGATTTACCGATCATCGGGTGCCGCGCCGTCGCCGCTTCCGCTACAATGCGCGCCGATTTCGACTTGCCTGAGAGCCCATCCATGTCCGCCTGCCAGACTCCTATCATCGTCGCCCTGGATTTCCCCACCCGTGACGCCGCACTGAAGCTGGCCGACCAGTTGGACCCGAAACTGTGCCGGGTCAAAGTGGGCAAGGAACTGTTCACCAGTTGCGCCGCGGAAATCGTCGGCACCTTGCGTGACAAAGGCTTTGAAGTGTTCCTCGACCTGAAATTCCACGATATTCCCAATACCACCGCGATGGCTGTGAAAGCCGCTGCCGAGATGGGCGTGTGGATGGTCAACGTGCATTGCTCCGGTGGCCTGCGCATGATGGCGGCCTGCCGTGAAGAGCTCTCCAAGCGCAGCGGCCAGCAACCGCTGCTGATCGGCGTGACCGTGCTGACCAGCATGGAGCGCGAGGATCTGGCCGGTATCGGTCTGGACATCGAGCCGCAGGAGCAGGTGCTGCGTCTGGCCGCGCTGGCCGAGAAGGCCGGAATGGATGGACTGGTGTGCTCGGCGCTGGAAGCCACCGCGCTGAAGTCGGCGCATCCTTCGCTGCAACTGGTGACCCCGGGGATTCGCCCGGCGGGCAGTGCGCAGGACGATCAGCGCCGTATCCTGACCCCGCGTCAGGCACTGGATGCCGGTTCCGATTACCTGGTGATCGGCCGTCCGATCAGTCAGGCGGCGGATCCGGCCAAGGCCCTGGCCTCGGTCGTGGCAGAACTGGCCTGATCAGTTTCCGCAGGTATTAGCATTACCTGTAGGAGCTGCCGAAGGTGCGATCTTTTTGATTTTTGCTTGTTAAAAGGCAAGATCAAAAAGATCGCAG
>NZ_JABULD010000346.1:0-5916 GCF_014060985.1 Pseudomonas sp. MD195_PC81_125 | reverse complement strand
CCTCACGATGAACAATCCAAGCCCTACGCTGCGTGCGTTACGGTCGTTGGTGCCGCGGATCATGGGTTCGAATAGAGTCGCCATCAATGACTCAGGGATAATCGCGCCCTGGTTGCGAACGGACACAATGGTTTGATGCTCTTCACAAGATGAAGTGATGATGATTGGCTGCTTCAAATCTCCATAAGCAACGCTGTTAGCAACCAGGTTGCCAATAACTTGCTGTACCCGATCTGCATCAATGTATGCGATACCCGATCCATTGCATTGATGCTGCAAATTTGCAGCGGGAAAAGCGACGCGCAATTCATCGACACTCAGGCTGACTAAAGTATGCAGATCAACCGGGGCCGGCGTTACTGCTATTCCTCGGCCGACCCGGGCCAAGGTAAAGTCCAACAGATCGGCAATCATTCGTTCAGCGCGGCCAGCTGACTGGCTGATATGGCCGAGCATTTTGAATTGCTTAGCAGACAGTTCGTCTCTGGTTAACATGTCAGACGCCATTTTTATCGCAGTCAGCGGTGTTTTCAGGTCATGGCTGACGATAGCAACCATCTGCTCGGCGAATGATGCACGACGTTCGGCCTTTTCGTAGGCTATTTTCAACTCGCTTTGAGCAAGCTGAAGCGCAGTTTCCGCAACGGTTTTCTCGTGCAGTAGACCTTCGGCGACTTTTCGGGAGCTGAGTAGTTCGCGCTCATATTTGTCGCGATCGCTTATCGTGAATAGTGCCAGTTCAAAAAAAGCACCATCGGCATTTTCGCGCCTTACACCGTTAAGCAGCATTGTGACGCAATGTTTGTCCTTGTGGACCAGATCGAGCTTCACCTCGGCTACTGAGCCTTGCATACGCATCAGCGGCGCCCAATGGGTTTGGTGAAATATACGGCCGCCTATTGTCAACAGGTCTTGGAAACGCCGCCCGATCAAAGAGCAGGCGTCGAAGCCGACCCAACAGCAAAATGTCAGGTTGGCGAGCAAAATCGTCCCGTCCTCTTGCGTAACCACGAGGCCGCAAGGCGCGCCTTCAAATAGTGTCTGCGAGTCGGGACCTGGCGGTGCGTCAGTCGACATCCGCACCTGCCCTCAGCGTCAGGAAGCTGTCCATGGCTTCCGAACAGGCACTCGGTGCGCTCATGTGTGGGCAATGACCAACGTTAGCCACCAAGCTGAGTGTGCTGTTGGGAAGTACAGCATGCAGATATTCACCTACGGCGATGGGAGCGATGAAATCGTCGGTGGATTGCAGAATCAAGGTTGGTGTGACCAATCCCGCAACGTCCTTGCGATTGTCTGACATGAACGTCACGCGTGCGAATTGCTTGGCGATCTCAGGGTCGGTACGGCAGAAGCTATTGGTCAGTTCTTCTCCCAGTGCAGGTTGCCCGGGCGCGCCCATGATTACCGGTGCCATATTGCTGGACCAGCCAAGGTAGTTGCTGTCCAGCGTGTCGAGCAAGGACTGGATGTCTTCGAGTTTGAATCCCCCCACATAGTCATCGGAGTCAATGTAGCAGGGTGAAGGGCCAATCATCACATGCGCCGCAATTTTTCCAGGGCATAGGCGGTCCAGTAGGACACCTATCATGGCGCTAACAGAGTGGCCGACCAGAATTACTTCACCAGTGGCAAAATGATCGACGATTTCACCCAGATCATGGGCGTATCCCATCAAGGAACTGTATTTTTCCCGATCATACGCGCCGATATCTGACTGCCCCGACCCGACAAGGTCATAAAGGACAATCTTAAAACGAGACGTGAAGTGGTCGACCAAATAGCGCCACATGCTCTGGTCACAGCCAAAACCGTGGGAAAAGATCAGTGTCGAAGGACCTTCACCCATCACTTTTATGTTGTTGCGGTATCGCAGGTTCATGCGCGTCATCCCGAGAGTATCTAAGGTCTTTTGGCATTTTCGGCATTGTAGATAGCGCGGGTTGCGGTCACGCAGACCATTACAATAGCTACCCGTTAAGAGAGTATTCAGAAAACACGTGCTGCGATCTATCAGTACTATGGGGTCGGATGGCGGGGGAGGTGATTTTTATTCGGTACGTTAAGCGAATGATTTTGGCAGCTTCTGTGGCTTTTGGTTCAAATCATGCTGGGTGGAATCCATGCGATGAAAGTCACCACCCGGTAGCTGTCTATGTCGAATGATCGGATTACCGTTTAAATCGGACTTGCGTCCTGAATTCCTTTGTTATCGTCCGCTGATCTGACTTTGAGAAAGCTTACTGAACTCCAGTGTGCCCGAGTCCTTCGGTATGAAGACCAACGTCTTTTATTGAACGTACGAGGACATCACCATGCGAGCAATGACTTATCACGGCGCCCATGACGTCAGAGTCGAGAGCGTGCCGGATCCGGTACTAGAAGCGCCGGACGACATTATTCTGCGCGTCACCGCCACAGCCATCTGTGGTTCTGATTTGCACCTGTATCGCGGCAAGATTCCCACCGTCGAGCATGGCGATATCTTCGGTCACGAGTTCATGGGCATCGTCGAGGAGACCGGTTCTGGCGTGACTGCGGTCCAGCGCGGTGATCGGGTGGTGATCCCGTTTGTCATCGCCTGTGGTGATTGTTTCTTTTGCCAACAGGAGCTTTACGCCGCGTGTGAGACGACGAATACCGGCCCGGGCGCGGCGATGAACAAAAAACTGATTCCGCCGCCGGCGGCACTGTTCGGTTATAGCCGAATGTATGGCGGCATTCCGGGAGGTCAGGCTGAACTGGTTAGAGTGCCTAAAGCCAACACTGGGCCATTTAAGGTTCCAGGCACGCTGGCGGATGAGAAGGTGCTGTTTCTCTCCGATATCCTGCCAACCGCCTGGCAGGCGGTTCTCAATGCAAATATCGGTCAAGGTTCGAGTGTGGCCATCTACGGCGCTGGCCCGGTGGGACTGCTGAGCGCCGCCTGCGCCCGCATGCTCGGTGCTGAGCGCATCTTCATGGTCGATCATCATGCGTATCGCCTTGAGTATGCGCAGCGTACTTACGGTGTTATCCCGATCAACTTTGATGACGATGATGATCCGGCCGACACCATCATCCGGCAGACTCCGGGTAGCAGGGGCGTGGACGGGGTGATCGACGCCGTGGGGTTCGAAGCCAAGGGCAGCACCACCGAAACAGTACTCGCCACTCTCAAGCTGGAAGGCAGTAGCGGCAAAGCACTGCGCCAGTGCATCGCCGCGGTACGGCGCGGCGGCGTGGTGAGTGTGCCCGGCGTGTACTCAGGGTTCATTCACGGTTTTCTATTCGGCGATGCGTTCGACAAGGGCCTGACGTTCAAAATGGGTCAGACTCATGTGCAGCGGTTCTTGCCTGAGCTGTTGGAACACATTGAGACGGGTCGGTTGCAACCCGAGGCCATCATCACCCACAGGATGTCGCTGGAACAGGCAGCGGAAGGTTACCGGATCTTCGACAAGAAACAGGAAAACTGTCGCAAGGTTATCCTGACACCTGGCAGCAGCGACGTACCACTGGCCGACGTGAATGAGACTCCGCCAATGGCCCCAGTCGCTTAACGGTGACCCTTATCCTGCTGGCCGCTGATAGCGCCAAAACTTAAGCCGTGACTGTTGGAGTGAAGCCTGTCCTCACCATTGGATGACAGGCTTCATACTTGCAGCAGGCTACCGTCGCCATAAACCAGAACACCCCTAGGTTCCTTGGCCCATGCCTTCAACTGCCCGTCGATAATTCGCCGTCGCTTTCTCAATCATCGCTCTGCGCTCCTCTTTGGTGATGAACCCCTCTTCGCAATACTCCTCGGCAAGGCGCAGTAATTCATCGTATTGCTCAGGAGCGCTCATTCGAATTTCAGGATGAGTGAATAGTCGCTGCCAGGTTTCCAGTGCCTGTGCTTTTCTGTCTACATACATGACATAACCCTCCAAGTATGGACGGTAGAAAGGTCTGCACGTTTACCGTTCAATACCGGTGACGAGTGGGTGGCTAGAGTTTAAAACGCCGAGCCGCACGAGAGTCTGTTGAGAAACACCCGCAATACTTGGCGTTGAAGCATAAACACTTAAAGATCCGCATCACATGTGAGTTGCATCAATTTCCAATCAGTTGCATTTATTGTCAAATGTCACAGCTGCCACCGACCAGTGCCGGCCCGGAGGCCGAGTGGTGCGGCTGGCGAAAGGGCCGTTGTGGCCAATGGGTCAGTGGCACGCCGCTGGCGACCGATTGAATCGCCGCCACTTCCAGCGCCTCGCATTCGGAGAGTGGCGGCAGCAGGCCCGGCAAGCGACTCGCCAACAAGGTCTTGCCGGTCCCCGGCGGCCCGCTGAACAACAGGTTGTGTGCGCCCGCCGCCGCGATCAGCAGCGCCCGTTTCGCGGCCATCTGTCCTTGCACCTCATTGAGGTCGGGATAAGGTTTCGCCGCATGGATCAGCCCGTCCGAGACATAAGGCTCGACCGGCGTATGCCCGTTGAAATGCGCCACGGCTTCCAGCAGATGATCCACCGCAAACACCTTCAAACCCGAAGCCAGACATGCTTCCTCGGCATTCGCCCGCGGCACCACCAGTGCCCGCCCGGCCTTGCGCGCCGCCAGCGCCGCCGGCAACACCCCGCGTACCGGCCGCACAGCGCCGGACAACGCCAGTTCACCAAGCATTCCACCTCATCCAGCGTCAGACACGGCACCTGCACACTCGCCGACAGAATCCCCAGGGCAATCGCCAGATCAAAGCGCCCGCCGTCCTTGGGCAAGTCCGCCGGCGCCAGATTCAAGGTGATCCGCCGCGCCGGAAACTGCAGCCCGGAATTGATGATCGCGCTGCGCACCCGGTCCTTGCTCTCCTTCACCGCCGCCTCGGGCAGGCCGACCATGGTCAGCGACGGCAGACCGTTGGCCAGATGGACTTCGACGGTGACGGCGGGAGCATCCACGCCTATCTGGGCGCGACTGTGGACGATGGAGAGGGACATGGTCGTTCCTTGGGTTGGATCGGGGGGCCGCTTCCTGCGGTTTTTTAAGGGTAGTCGGGGAGGAGGGAGTTGAAGGGACAGTTGCCTGGGCAAAGCTTCACTGGATGTTGCTGGAGTCGAAAGGACTAATCTTCAAGCGAAAAAAAACCGCCTACTAGACGGTCTTTTAATGCGGGATTCAGGTTCCGCCACCGGCGAGCCAGCCATCAGGCTCCAATTCTTTGCCATAGGCCGCGGCGACCTTCAAAAAGTGCCGCTGACTGGCAGAAACCGTATCGGCCAAACTGGGCGTTTCTGCACGAAGCCTAGATGCGAGTAACGGCTGTTTTTTCTGTTTCTTCTGTTTCATAGACACCTCTCGTGTCTGGATGAATGAGTCGATCTTATTGGTCGTCCAGTGGAAAGACAAGGCGGTCGGCTGTGTCGAAATGAAACCCAAGTTTTTGGTAGTAAGGGATGGCGCCAGAGTCAGGTTCCTGGACCTCGATTTCAGTGCATCCCAGTCTCCGTGCATAGAATTCAGTTGTTAGTAGCGCCATGGGTGCGATCCAGCCCCGCAAGGTGTGGGTCTTGCCAGTTCGTCCCTGCAAAAGGATGATTTTTATGCAGATCGTGCTTTTGCGCGGAGTTGCGTAACACAAGCCGCACAGCTCTCCTTCGTACCAAAAAGCCAGGTCCAGACCCTTTGCGTCTTTGGTTTTCCACTTCAGCACGTCATCCCATGGATAGCTCACGGGCCCGCTCCACTGGTGGTATGCATTGATTGCTACAGGAGTAATTGGCTCAATTCCGAGTAATGTTGCATCCACCCCGGCAGCTAATGCTTCCGGGTCCATGGATACGGTTTGGTGTGCAAGCTTGCGGGCTTCGGATTTGAGTGTCTGATTACGGAGCTCGGTCCCTTTTCCTTTTCTTCGCATTGTCTGAGTTCTGTTTGGATCAGGCCGCAGAAGGT
>NZ_JABULD010000450.1:0-3349 GCF_014060985.1 Pseudomonas sp. MD195_PC81_125 | reverse complement strand
CGGCTTGCTGGCGATACGTGAGGACATGCGWGCGGGGCCTTGTTCAAATCACACAATATCTGTGACGGTGCGGGCCTCATCGCTGGCAAGCCAGCTCCCACAGGGATCTTCAGTGTGCTCACTTTCTGAGCTGCACCCACAAAACCTGTGGGAGCCGGCTTGCCATGGATCTACTGTGTGCTCACTTTCTGAGTCGCATCACAAWACCTGTGGGAGCTGCTTGCCAGCGATGCGGACGACGCGATAGTTCGTCGTACCGCGGTGATGCCATCGCTGGCAAGCCAGCTCCCACAAAAGCCAGACCAAAGAAAGATTCACCCGCGCATAAAAATAATCAGTGGGAGTACATCTACATGCAATCGTCCAAGCCGACTCACGTCCGCTATTTGATCCTGCTCATGCTGTTTCTGGTGACCACGATCAACTACGCCGACCGAGCGACCATCGCCATCGCCGGTTCCAGCCTGCAAAAAGACCTCGGTATCGACGCGGTCACCCTCGGTTATATCTTCTCCGCTTTCGGGTGGGCCTACGTTGCCGGACAGATTCCCGGTGGCTGGCTGCTCGATCGCTTCGGCTCGAAAAAAGTCTACGCCCTGAGCATTTTCACCTGGTCGCTGTTCACCGTGCTGCAAGGCTTTGTCGGTGAATTTGGCATGTCCACGGCGATCGTTGCACTGTTCATGCTGCGCTTCCTGGTCGGTCTGGCGGAGGCGCCATCTTTTCCCGGTAACGCACGGATTGTCGCGGCCTGGTTCCCGACCGCTGAACGCGGTACGGCCTCGGCGATCTTCAACTCGGCGCAATACTTCGCCACTGTGCTGTTTGCACCGCTGATGGGCTGGATCGTGTATCGCTTCGGCTGGGAGCACGTGTTTATTGTCATGGGTATCCTCGGCATCATCTTCTCGCTGGTCTGGCTCAAGGTTATCCACAGCCCGCGTCAGCATCCGCTGGCCAACGAAGCCGAAGTGCAGTTCATCGCCGACAATGGCGGCATGGTCGACATGGACGTCAAGCAAGGCAAAAAAGCCGACGGGCCGAAGTGGGATTACATCCGTCAGTTGCTGACCAACCGCATGATGCTCGGCGTGTATCTGGGCCAGTACTGCATCAACGGCATCACTTATTTCTTCCTGACCTGGTTCCCGGTGTACCTGGTGCAGGAGCGCGGCATGACCATCCTCAAGGCCGGTTTCATTGCCTCGTTGCCGGCGATCTGCGGCTTTATTGGTGGGGTGCTCGGCGGGGTGATTTCCGATTACCTGCTGCGCAAAGGGCATTCGCTGACCTTCGCCCGCAAGGCGCCGATCATTGCCGGCTTGCTGGTATCGAGCAGCATCGTGGCCTGCAACTATGTTGACGTGGAATGGATGGTCGTTGGTTTCATGGCCCTGGCCTTCTTCGGCAAAGGCGTGGGCGCGCTGGGTTGGGCGGTGGTGTCCGACACCTCGCCGAAACAGATCGCCGGCCTGAGCGGCGGGTTGTTCAACACCTTCGGCAACCTCGCTTCGATTACCACGCCGATCGTGATTGGCTACATCATCAGCTCCACCGGTTCGTTCAAGTGGGCGCTGGTGTTCGTCGGTGCCAACGCACTGGTTGCGGTGTTCAGCTATCTGGTGATCGTCGGCCCGATCAAACGTGTGGTGCTCAAAGAGCCGCCAACCAACGGTGGTTCTGAAATCACTGGCAAATTGTCTCAAGCGCATTCCTGAGGAGCGGCGTCATGCAGTTGATTGAACATTCCGACTCGCCGCGCTACATCCGCCTGCACGAGCGGGACAACGTAGTGATTGTGGTCAACGACCAAGGCGTACCGGCCGGCACCGAGTTTCCGGACGGTCTGGTGACCGTGGATTTTGTGCCGCAGAGCCACAAGGTGACTCTTGAGGACATTCCCGAGGGCGGCCAGGTGATTCGCTACGGCCAGACCATCGGCTACGCGTTGCAGCCGATCCCGCGGGGCAGCTGGGTCAAGGAAGATCAACTGCGCATGCCGACCGCGCCGCCGCTGGACAGCCTGCCGCTGTCCACCGAAGTGCCGGCCGCGCAGGCACCGCTGGAAGGCTTCACGTTCGAGGGTTATCGCAACGCCGACGGCACCGTCGGCACGCGCAACATTCTCGGGATCACCACCACGGTGCAGTGCGTCACCGGCGTGCTCGATCACGCGGTGAAACGCATCAAGGACGAGTTGCTGCCGAAGTATCCGCACGTTGATGACGTGGTGGCGCTCACCCACAGTTACGGCTGCGGCGTGGCGATCACCGCCACCGATGCGTACATCCCGATCCGCACCGTGCGCAATCTGGCACGCAACCCGAACCTGGGTGGCGAAGCGCTGGTGATCAGTCTGGGCTGCGAGAAATTGCAGGCCGGGCAGGTGATGCACGAGGATGACGCCTCGGTGGATCTCAGCGAGCCGTGGCTATATCGCCTGCAGGATTCCAGTCACGGCTTCACCGAGATGATCGAGCAGATCATGGCGCTGGCTGAAGTCCGTTTACAGAAACTTGACCAGCGCCGCCGCGAAACCGTGCCGGCCTCCGAGCTGATCCTCGGCATGCAGTGCGGCGGCAGCGATGCGTTCTCCGGCATCACCGCCAACCCGGCGTTGGGGTATGCCTCGGACTTGCTGCTGCGCGCCGGGGCGACGGTGATGTTTTCCGAAGTCACCGAAGTGCGCGATGCGATCTATCTGCTGACGTCCCGTGCCGAAACCAAGACCGTGGCGCAGGAACTGGTGCGCGAGATGGACTGGTACGACCGCTATCTGGCCAAGGGCGAAGCGGATCGCAGCGCCAATACCACGCCGGGCAACAAGAAGGGCGGTTTGTCGAACATTGTCGAAAAGTCGCTGGGCTCGATCGTCAAATCCGGCAGCAGCGCGATCAATGGCGTGCTCGGCCCTGGTGAGCGTTTCAAGCAGAAAGGTTTGATTTTCTGCGCGACGCCGGCGAGTGATTTTGTCTGCGGCACCTTGCAGTTGGCCGCGGGGATGAACCTGCATGTGTTCACCACCGGGCGAGGTACGCCGTATGGCCTGGCCATGGCGCCGGTGGTCAAGGTCTCGACCCGGACCGAGCTGGCGCAACGCTGGCCGGATCTGATCGACATCGACGCCGGACGTATCGCCACCGGACGCGCGACCATCGAGGCGTTGGGCTGGGAGTTGTTCCACTATTACCTGGATGTGGCGAGCGGCAAGCAGCAGACATGGGCGGAGAAGCACAAGCTGCATAACGACATCACCCTGTTCAATCCGGCGCCGATTACCTGAGTCCAAAAAAAGATCGCAGCCTGCGGCAGCTCCTACAGGGGAAACGCGAAATTCCACTGTAGGAGC
>NZ_JABULD010000412.1:0-11535 GCF_014060985.1 Pseudomonas sp. MD195_PC81_125 | reverse complement strand
CACAGGTTTTGCGTTGTTCACATCCTTTGTGTCCGACACCAATCTCTGTGGGAGCTGGCTTGCCAGCGATGGAGCCTTATCAAACGCCGACGATATCCGCGCCTTTAATGGTCTGACTACGCTGCCCCGACGCCCCAACCGGCACTTCACCCTTGAGCGTCACTCGCCGCACGATGCGATCCTGAGTGCCGTAATCATCAATCGCATAATGCTGCGTCGACCGGTTGTCCCAGATCGCTACATCACCGGCCTTCCAGCGCCAGCGCACGGTGTTTTCCTGACGAATCACATGGCTCTGCAACAAGCCGAACAGGTGCGCCGAATCGGCTTGCGAATAACCCTTGATGCGCTTGACGAAGTGCCCCAGCAGCAAGCTCTTCTCGCCGCTGATCGGGTGGACTCGCACTACCGGGTGCTCGGTCTCGTAGACGGTTGAAGTGAAGACCTTGCGATAGCGCTCCAACTTCTCCGCCGACACGTCTGGCTTGGCCCCGGCGTAGTCGTATTCGTTGCTGTGCACGGCGACCAGTTTGTCCGCCAGCTCGCGCAGCTCGCTCGGCAGTTCGTTGTAGGCGGTCGCGGTGTTGGCCCACAAGGTGTCGCCACCGAAGGCCGGGGCCACCACCGAGCGCAGGATCGAGGCTTTGGGGTAGGCGTCGACGAAGGTCACGTCGGTGTGCCAGGAGTTGGCGCGCTGGCCCTCGGCGCCGTCCAGTTCCAGCAGATAACGGGTGCCCTCACGCACCGGCACGGTCGGATGCGCCACGGGCTCGCCGAGCAGATGGGCGAAGGCTTCCTGGCGCTGATCGTCGAGCTGGGTCTGCTCGCGGAAGAACACCACCTTGTACTGGATCAGCGCCTGCTGAATGGCTTCGACGGTAGCGGCGTCCAATTCACCGGACAGGTGCACGCCACGAATCTCGGCGCCGATACGGCCGGCCACCGGATGGATTTCCAGCGCGTGGACAGCGGGTTTTACAGCGAGTGCGGCATTGCTCATGGGTAGACCCTCATCGACTGCTTGCGGTTGGGCGACAGCGAAACATGGCTCTATTTATATTCCATTTACATCTAATAGATATTCACATGCTTCGTTGACGGAATAAGAGCTTGCATTTAAAACCTCAAGCAACCCTCGTCGCAAATGCCTTCGAGCTATTTTTAGGATGCCGGGAAAGCATATGGATCTTCGTCAGTTGCGCTACTTCATCGCCCTCAACGAACACCGCAGTTTTGTCCGTGCGGCGGACGCGATGGGCATCACTCAACCGGCGTTCAGCCGCAGCATTCAAGGGCTGGAGCAAGAGTTCGGCTGCGTGCTGGTGGATCGCGGCAACAAGGATCTGCGCCCCACCCCCGAAGGCCAGGTGGTGCTGCAACACGCCCTGACCCTGGTGCAGGGTGCGGCGTTGCTCAGCGCTGAAGTGACGCAAATGACCAAGCTTGATGCCGGGGAGCTGCACTTTGGTTGCGGCCCGGCGCCAGCGGTGAAACTGGTCCCGGATGCGGTGGCGCAATTCATCAACGCGCACCCGAAAGTGCGCACCTGTTTTCAGGTGGACAACTGGGAAAAACTCAGCCGCGCGCTGAGCCGCGAAGAGATCGAATTCTTCATCGCCGACATCCGCCATTTCGAGGCCGATCCAAACTTCCAGACCCAGGCCCTGACGCCCAAACGCGGGGTGTTTTTCTGCCGGCCCGGGCACCCGCTGCTGGCCAAGGAAAGCTTGTCGACCAACGACATGTTCGACTACCCGCTGGCGACCACGCTGATCCCGCCAGGGATTCGCAAACTGCTGGCGAACCTCAGCGGCCGGATCGATTTTTCGCCGACCATCGAGACCGAGCATTTCCCGGCGCTGGTGAAAGTGGTGCTGCAATCCAATGCGATTGGCGTCGGCACGGAAGAGGCGTTCGTCGAAGACATTGCCCAAGGTTCACTGGCGCTGCTGCACTGGCGCAACCTGCCGCAGAATCTGGAGAGCATGAATGCGCGCTGCGGGATTGTCAGTCGTACCGGGTTTCGCCTGTCGCCCGCAGCAAGAGCGATGATCGAGACGTTGGTGGCGGTGGATAAACAGGAAGTCAGCGTCGCGGTTTGAAGATCAAAGGATCGCAGCCTCTCTTCCAGAGAACGCATGCCCCTGTAGGAGCTGCCGAAGGCTGCGATCTTGTGATTTTAAAGCTTGGCCGCCGCCAGTTCAGGCACCACCCAATCACTGACCTTGAACGGTTTGCGGATCAGTTTCTGCTGCGCCGCCAGATCCACCGAGTCCTGTAATTTGCCGAGGAACACCGGGTCCAGCGTCGACGGGAACACTTCGCTGAGTTTCTGATCCTGCAGGTCCTGGGTCAGGATCAGCGGTGGATAACTCGCCAGCCCCGACACCAGTTGCACGTAGGCATCCTTGTTGTTGTCCTGGGTCAGCCAATCCACGGCTTGTTGCTGCGCCTTGAGCAGCTTTGCCACGACCTCCGGGTGCCCGTCGACAAACTTGCCGGTGCCCACCAGCACTGACTGCACACTGCCGGCCCCGCCCAGATCCTTGGTGTTCAGCGGCAATTCCGCCAGCCCCTTGGCTTGCAGGGCCGTCAGCCCGGAACTGCCCCACGATGCGTCGATCTGTTTAGCCGCCAATGCCGCGACCGCTGCATTGAAGTCGAGGTTGATCACCTTCAGATCCTTTTCGCTCAGGCCCTGACTGGCCAGCGCCGCATCAAACGACAACTGCGTGGCGGTGCCACGGAAGATCGCCACACGCTTGCCCTTAAGATCCTGCAAAGTCTTGATCCCCGAACCCGGGACTACGCCCAGATATTGCTTCACGCCACGCGCGCTGGCGCTGAGCAAACGTGTGTCGAGGCCATTGGACTTGCCGATGATCGCCGCCAGGTCGCCCAGATACGCCAGATCGACCTGACCGTTGGCAAACGCCTCGTTGATCACCGGTCCGGCGCCCTTAAAGAAGCTCCATTGAATCTTGATGCCCTGATCGGCGAAAGCTTTTTCGAAGATCTGCCGATCACGCAGCACATCCACCACACCGCCGCCGCTGTGCTGGGTGCCGGCGCTCAGGTCAGGCACAGCGATCCGGATTTCCTTGAGCTCGTCGGCCTGCGCGGTAAACGCCAGCAGGCCCGCCAGTGCCGGAATGGCAAACAGACTGAAAACTCGTTTGAAGGGAAGGTTCATGGATGTAGCTCCTTGATCACGACAGGCGTTGAGGAGCCGAAAGTAGGCCGAAGCGTGACCTTCGCTTAAATACTATAAATGCACATTTTTATAGCTATTAACGCTAAGCAAGCAACAGCGCGGGCTTCAGCGGCGTATGCATTAACAGCATCGAAAATATTCTTCGAATGCATTGGATGCGCGATGTTCTGGAAGCCTTAAATGGCGCTGCTTATCTCCAAATTCAATATTTTTAATATCGCTTATAACAATTTGTTTATAGCTAATACCACTGGAGATCGCAGCCTTCAGCAGCTCCTACAGGAGCGAATTCACGGACGCGTCCCCCTGTAGGAGCTGCCGAAGGCTGCGATCTTTTGATCTTGCTCCCGATCCAACCCGACAACGGAGGTCACCCATGGCCCGTGATTCCCTGCTCAGCCTGCCGCTGCCCGCGCCGCCCCTGAAACGTCATCGGGCGTGGCCAAGCCTCAACCAACGCCTGTTGCCCTGGCTGCTGCCACTCAGCCTGTTCGCTCTGTGGTGGCTGGCCGCGCGCAATCAATGGATGAGCGAACAGATTCTGCCGGCGCCATCGCTGGTGTGGAACAGCGCCATCGAGCTGTCCCAGGGCGAGCTGTGGAGTCATTTGTGGATCAGCCTGCAACGCCTGCTCTGGGGCTTGCTGGCTGGCATCTGCGCGGGTGCGGTGCTGGGTGCCGCACTGGGTTTCAGCCGGCGCCTCGAACGGTTGGTGTTTCCGACCTTCGCCGGTCTGGCACAGGTGCCAACGCTGGCGTGGATTCCGCTGTTCATGGTGTTTTTCGGCATCGGCGAAGTGTTGAAACTGGTGGTGCTGATCAAGGCCATCGTGGTGCCGGTGACCCTGCACACCTTGGTCGGCGTTCGAGATGCGCAACCGAAACTGCGCGAAGCCGCCGCCGTGTTGCGCCTGCCGTCGTACTTGCTGATCCGGCGTCTGGTGCTGCCCGCCGCACTGCCAGCGTTCATGGCCGGCGTACGCCTGGCCCTGGCCGCTGGCTGGACGTCCTTGCTGGCGGTGGAGCTGTTGGCGTCCAGCGAAGGCATCGGTTACCTGATGGTCTGGGCACGGCAACTGTTCATGCTCGACATCGTGTTCGTGTGCATCGTGGTTATCGGTGTGCTCGGCGTGGCGATGGATCGCGGCATCGGTTTTCTCGACCGCAAACTGGTGCACTGGCCGCACCCGGCCACCGCAGAAATCCGCGGTGGCCCGCGCTATGAAGGCTGGCAGCGGCTGCAACCGTGGTTGTTGCCGCTGAGCCTGATCGGTTTGTGGCAAGTAGCGAGCGATCAGCAATGGGTCGATGCGAACATCCTGGTCAGCCCGTTCGCGGTGCTGGAAACAACAAAAAACGGTTTGCTCGACGGCACGCTGATCAGCGGCATGGCCTTGAGTCTCGGTCGTACCCTTGGCGGCTTGCTGCTGGGCGGCGGACTTGGTTTTGCCCTCGGCTTGCTGCTGGGGCTTTCACGCACCAGCGAACGACTGCTCGGCCCGACCCTCGCCGCCATCCGTCAAATCGCGATTTTCGCCTGGGTGCCGCTGCTCACCGCGTGGTTCGGTTTGGGTGAATTGGCGAAGTGGGTGTTCGTCGCCCTCGCCGCGTTCTTTCCGTTGTTCATCGCCACTCAGCGTAGCGTCGCCAGTCTCTCGCCACACCTGAATGAAGTCGCGCAGGTACTGCGCCTGAGCCTCGGCCAGCGCCTGCGCCGTCTGGTGCTGCCGGGCGCGGCGCCGGGGATTTTTGCCGGGCTGCGCCTGAGTCTGATCTACGCCTGGCTCGGCACCATCGGCGCCGAATACTTCATGCCGTCCAACGGCGGCATCGGCAGCCAGATGATCGGCGCCCAACAACTGCTGCGCATGGACCTGATCATGGCCGGAATGCTGCTGGTCGGCCTCACCGGCGCCCTGCTCAACCTCATCGGCCAACGCCTGGAAATTCGCGCCACTCGCTGGAGACACGCATGAACGCACCGATTGTCAGCTTCACCCACGTAGGCAAATCCTTCGACGTCGACGGTTTCGAACTGGAGGCGATTCGTGAATTCAACCTCGACATCGCCGAGGGCGAATTCGTCGCCATCGTCGGGTCCAGCGGTTGCGGCAAATCCACCTTGCTGCGTTTGCTGGTGGGCCTCGACACGCAGTTTCGCGGGCAGATCAGCGTCGATGGCAAAGCCGTCAGCGGCATCGGTAGCGAGCGCGGCATCGTATTTCAGGAGCATCGACTGTTCCCTTGGCTGACGGTGGCCGACAACATCGGTCTCGGTCTGGTCAACGAACCACTGAGCGCCGCCGAAAAGCAGCAGCGCATCAACGATTTCATTGAGCTGGTCGGCCTGCGCGATTTCACCCGGGCCTATCCGCACCAGCTCTCCGGCGGCATGGCGCAGCGCGTGGCGATTGCTCGCGGACTGGTCGCCAGCCCACGGATTCTGCTGCTCGACGAACCCTTCGGCGCACTCGATGCGCTGACCCGCCAGCAGATGCAGGACGAACTGCTGGCGATCCGCGACCGGGCAAAAATCACCACGATTCTGGTCACCCACGACGTCGAGGAAGCGATCTTCCTCGCCGACCGCGTGGTGGTAATGGAGCCGCGTCCGGGACGGATCAAGCAGGTGGTCGACATCGCCTTGCCGCATCCACGTCAGCGCAGCAGTTTCGACTTCCATCAGTTGCGTGAAGAACTGCTGCACGAACTGACCAGTGACGACCATTACCAACCGAGCCTGCCGGTGCAGATCCGCGATCTGCCGCTGTCGTTCATTGCCTATTGAGAGGAGCTGTATCGATGCCGCAACGCCCCAACTTTCTGGTGATTCTGGCCGACGATCTCGGCTTTTCCGATATCGGCGTCTTCGGTGGCGAAATCGCCACGCCGAACCTCGACGCGCTGGCCAACAATGGCCTGCGCCTGACCGATTTCCACACCGCACCGACCTGCTCGCCAACGCGTTCGATGCTGCTGACCGGCACCGACCACCACATCGCCGGCATCGGCACCATGGCCGAAGCGCTGACCCCGGAGTTGATCGGCAAACCGGGTTATGAGGGCTACTTGAATGACCGCGTGGTCGCCCTGCCCGAGCTGCTGCGCGAGGCCGGTTATCAGACCCTGATGAGCGGCAAATGGCACCTCGGCCTGACGGCTGAGCTGGCGCCGCAGGCCCGTGGTTTCGAGCGTTCGTTTTCGCTGCTGCCGGGGGCGGCCAACCATTACGGTTTTGAACCGACCTACGACGAACACACCCCGGGCCTGCTGAAATCGACGCCAGCGCTGTACATCGAAGACGACACCTTTATCGATGAGCTGCCCAAGGATTTCTATTCGTCGGACGCCTTTGGCGACAAGCTGCTGCAGTATCTCAAGGAGCGCGATCAGAGCCGGCCATTCTTCGCTTATCTGCCCTTCTCCGCACCGCACTGGCCGTTGCAGGCACCGGCCGAGGTAGTCGAAAAATACCGTGGCCGCTATGACGCCGGTCCCGAAGTCCTGCGTCTGGAACGCCTGGAAAAACTCAAGGCGCTGGGCCTGATCGAGCCGGATGTCGAGCCGCATCCGCTGATTCAACTGAATGCACAATGGGCTGCGCTGAGCGCTGAGCAACGACAGATTTCCGCGCGAGCCATGGAGGTTTACGCGGCGATGGTCGAGCGCATGGACTGGAACATTGGCCGGGTGGTCGATTACCTGCGCCAGCAGGGCCAACTCGATAACACCTTCATCCTGTTCATGTCCGATAACGGCGCCGAGGGTGCGCTACTGGAAGCGTTCCCCAAGTTCGGCCCGGAACTGCTGACGTACCTCAACCAGCATTACGACAACAGCCTCGACAACATCGGACGTGCCAATTCCTACGTCTGGTACGGACCGAGCTGGGCGCAGGTGGCGACCGCGCCGTCACGGCTGTTCAAGGCGTTCACCACCGAAGGCGGGATTCGCGTACCGGCGCTGCTGCACTATCCGCAATTGCCAATCAAAGGGCAGATCAGCCACGGTTTCGGTACGGTGATGGACATCACCCCGACGATTCTCGATCTGGCCGGCGTGCGCCATCCGGGCAAGCAATGGCACGGCAAACCGGTGGCGCCGCTGCGCGGCAAATCATGGCTGGGCTTTTTGTCTGGCGAGACGGCGCAGGTGCATGACGAGCACACCGTCACCGGCTGGGAATTGTTTGGCCGCCGGGCGATTCGCCAAGGGTCGTGGAAGGCGGTGTGGATCCCCGGGCCGGTGGGGCCGGCGACCTGGCAGCTGTATGACTTGAGCAGTGATCCGGGGGAAATTCATGATCTGGCGTCGAGTCAGCCGGACAAGCTCAACACCTTGATCGGGCATTGGCAGAAATATGTGGAGGAGACTGGGGTGATTTTGAGTGCTTCGCCGTTTCAGCCGGATTGAGGTTGCCTGATCCGGCGCCT
Source organism: Pseudomonas sp. MD195_PC81_125 (assembly GCF_014060985.1). Taxonomy (NCBI): domain Bacteria; kingdom Pseudomonadati; phylum Pseudomonadota; class Gammaproteobacteria; order Pseudomonadales; family Pseudomonadaceae; genus Pseudomonas; species Pseudomonas sp. MD195_PC81_125. The sequence goes on along the minus strand of NZ_JABULD010000412.1, from coordinate 3,889 downwards.
TCGCGAGCAAGCTCGCTCCCACAATGGAAATGTGTTCCCCAGTGGGAGCGGGCTTGCCCGCGAAGAGGCCCGCAAACTCTCCTATCAAGCCTGAGCCGTACGCGCCTCCCCCGCTACCACTTCATCCTTGCGTACAAACCGGTTAGCCCGCCCAAACGTGCCGAAATCATTGAACCGCACGCCCATCTCACGCATCACCTTGTGCGCCACCGGCACGGTCATCTGCCGGATGTAAAACGGTTCCTTCACCACGAAATGATGAATGCCGTGGCTGCTGCCGAAGTTGAAGCAGAACGCCTGCAGCGGCCACAGCCACCACGGATTGAGCACTTGGCATTGCTGCAGCACGTTGCCCGCCTCGATGTCGCCGTAGTAATGCATGTTCGAGCTGATGAAGTGCAGGCAAAAGGTGCGCAGCACGTTCGGGCCGATGATCACCACTGCCGCGATGTCGATCACCTGCATCACTGACAACGTGGTCGCCGACCATTCGATCGGCGAACCCACGAGGTAAGCCACGCCATTTGCCGCGTGGAAGCCGAGAAACACGTACCACGCGCCCCAGTGCAGCAGCGCCAGTGGCGCATAGACCTTCAGGGTGCGTTTGATGATGTTGATTTTGTGGGCCCAGGTCTTGGCCCGCAGCATGCGGATGAACGCCGACATGACGTTGTCGCCGACCATCAGCAACCGCGCAAAACCCCATGGTTCGCCGTTGGTGATTGCGCGCTCTTCCATGTCGGTTTCAGTGCCGGACACCTTATGGTGATTGAGGTGCAGATGGCGACGGATCCACGGATTGATCGTGCTCGGCCGCGCCAGCCACACCAGGCCCATCATCAGGTTGTGCGGCACGCGCTGCTTGCGGAAATACATGCTGTGGATCAGGTCGTGCTCCAGCTCGTGGGTCAGGGAGGCGAAAAACGCGTTGAGCAACAGACACACCCACCACGCCATGTGGCCAGTGACGTACAGCGTCGCCGAACCGATCATCCCGGCCAGGGCAAAAGCCAGAATCCCTGCACCGAGAGCGTCCTGATGCTGCAGGATCGGGTAGCGCTCACGCAGTTCGACGCCTTTGGCCAGCACCACTTCGCGAATATGCGCTGATCGCTGGGCAGCATTGTGTCGCTGGGGACTTGCAGAAGTACGGTCCATGCTTCCATCCTCTGTTTATTGATGTTCGCATCCTGCCCTGCGAACGCTTTATTGATGGTAGCCGTGAACGCCAACCTGTTGACCGGAAGCGCCAATCAGCATGAAGGAACCGACCTCACTCGCCAGCTGGACCCGTGCCTTGCGCAAGCAACTCGATGCGCTGGGGCTGGACAGTATCGGCCTGTGCCAACAGGCCGGGCTCGACCCACAGTTGATGGACGACCCGAACGCGCGTTATCCGTTGTCCGGCACCACGCGCCTGTGGCAACTGGCGGTGCAGTTCAGCGGGGATCCGGCGATCGGTCTGCGAGTGTCGCGGTTCGTCAGCCCGACCACGTTCCATGCGCTCGGTTACGCGCTGGTGGCCAGTGGCAGCCTGCGTGAGGTGTTCGAGCGCATCGTGCGTTATCACCCGGTGGTCAGCGATGCGCTGGAGCTGGAGCTGAGCCGCAGCGACGACCGCTACCTGTTTCGTCTGAAGATTCCGTCAGGCAATCCGGCGTCGGCTTTCGAAGCCATCGACGCGTTTGCCGCGATCTATGTGCGCACCTGCCGCAATCGCCTCGGTCGCGACTACGCACCGCTGGCGGTCTACCTGCGCCGCCCGGAACCCTCCGATGCACATCAGTGGCACAAAGTGTTCCGCGCCCCCGGTGCATTTTTCCTGCGCCGAGGATCGCCTGGAGTTCTCCCTTACCGACTTCGACAGCCACCTCGACGACGCCAACCCGGAACTGGCCGAACACAACGAAGCGGTGCTCAAGCGCACCCTGGCCCAGCTCCAACCGCTGACCTGGGAGCGCAAGGTGCGCGACGCCATCGAAGAACAACTGCCCGAAGGCGAACCTAGCGCCGAGCGCATCGCCCAGGCCTTGCACCTGAGCCTGCGCAGCCTGCAACGGCATCTGGCGGACGAGGGCTGTCGCTTCGACACGCTGCTCAACGAGAGCCGCGAAAACCTTGCGCTGCTGCACCTGCGCGATCCGCAATGTTCGTTGAGCGAGGTGAGTTATTTACTCGGATTCGCCGACACCAGCAGTTTCAGCCGGGCGTTCAAACGCTGGACGGGGATGACACCGGGGCAGTTTCGCGATCAGTTGCGCTGAACATCAGCCCTTGATCAAGCTGCGTTGCAGGCCAGATGTCCACTGTTCGATCATCGCCTCGCCCACTTCGGAAAACCCGGAATGCTTGCGACTGTATTCGGTCATTTCCTTGATCGCCATATGCATGCCATCAGCCACTTGTTGCAGTAATTCGCTGCAACGCGCCTCGCTCAGGTTGCATGCCGTACGACCAAACCGTACCAACATCTTGTACTTGGGCCAGGCTTTCGAACCGCCCAGCAGCAGCGCCATGCTATCGCTCTTGATATAAACCGACGTTGTAATGATGTCGTACGCCGGCGCGAGCCTGACGGATGACTGCTCTGCACTATTTTCGTAAAGCACGCCGAAATTCTTCAGATGCGCATCACCGTTTTTCAGTCCCGCAGACAACGCGACAATCTTGAAAAACGCTTCCAGGGCAGAGCCCAGCAACTGCGGCGAGACGAAAGCCTTGATCTGCCGCGCGGCACCTTCATAGGAACCGTCATATTTGGCCTTCGATGGCCACCCGTTCAGTACACAGAAATCTTCGAAACCGAGGTATCCCGAATCGCTCAGGTCAAAACGCTCGACCACCAGAAATTTACCGCGCTCGCTGAGCTCGAATTTTGGCACTTCAAGACCGCAGTGCTGCGCCGCCCGCATACAGAAATATTCGTTGGTTGCCAACTGCGGATACTCTTCGGCGCGAAAGGCTTTGACCAGATGAGTCGCCCCCCGATGAGTCAGACGATCAATCGCGGCAGCGCTGTCACGCACCAGCACTTTGGGCTGCACGCCTGACACTCCGGAATACTGACCGTAGGTCTGTAACAGATCTTCGAACAACCCCTGAGCACCATCGTGTACCAGCAGATCGCTCAGGGATGTTGCTGGAAGCGGCTCGGTTACCGGTGCGCTGGCAATTGCCAGACGGCCGAGCTGATGTGGGCCGACAATAGCCAACAAAGCAAAATCATCGAAGCCCCGCACGGCCTTACTGAAGCGCCGCATCAACTCCTCCCGCAGCGCGCCTTCGGGCAGGTTCATCTCGAAGACGGGATGGATGCCATGCTCCCAGCCATAGCTGTCCAGGCGGGTCGGCATCGTCAGCGATACAGCATTGTCCGCGCTGGCATCTTCACGGTAACTGAACACACTGTCGTCGCGAACCTGCCCGCGCCCCAGCGTCCCGACCACCTGTTCACCCACACGGATGTGCAACCTGTCTGGCGTTTCAGTCATGGAAATTCACTTTTTGCAGCGTGTCGAGGGTTGGGCGATTGGACTTGCGGGGAACGGCAACCAGCTCGTAACCGAAGCCGTTAAGAATCGCCTCGACTTTGCGCAGGCCGATTTCGGAGACCGTATTGTTTTCAATCCCCGAGATGGTGGCGCGGCTCATGCCATATTGTTGAGCCAAGGCCTGCTGGGAAAGTTTGCGCGCCTTGCGCAAGCTTTTGATCAGTTCGCCGATCTGTTCCATTGCGCAAACCTGCACTATTTACGATGCATTTATAGATAAATAATCAATGTGCATCGCATGCGATGCACTAATTGCCAAACTCTAGCTGAGTTTCTGATTACTTGCACGGCGCATTATTGGCTCAGGACAAAACCCAGCTCGAACACCGTCTCACTCG
>NZ_JABULD010000192.1:0-2945 GCF_014060985.1 Pseudomonas sp. MD195_PC81_125 | reverse complement strand
TGACCCTGCAATTCGATCCGTCGAAAGTGTTGTTGTTCGATGCCAAGACTGGCGAGCGTCTGGGCGTTGCGGGCCAGGCGCAGACCGAGGCGCGGTACGGCGAACGATCGCGCAATTCAAAGGCCGGTAAAAGATCCGTGCAGGAATAAGGTTCATGTGGGAGCTGGCTTGCCAGCGAAGGGGCCGGCACATCCAGCATGGATGTCGCCTGAATCACCGCCATCGCTGGCAAGCCAGCTCCCACAGGGATCGGATTCCAATCAGGAGCACGCGCTGGATTGCCTGTAATCCAGTGCAATTTATGTAAACCGCGTTGGAAAAAAACAGTTAATAACAATAAAGACGAGGATGTAGGGATGAAAAAGAAACACGTCAATGCCCGGTTGATCTGCCAAGTGTCAGCCGCGGCGGCATTGGTGCTGGCCGGCAATGCAATGGCTGCGGATGCGTTCAGCTCCGATTCGAAATGGATGACGGGCGACTGGGGTGGCGAGCGGACCAAGCTGATCGAGCAGGGTATCGACATCAAGGCTGACTACGTTGGGGAAATGGGCGCCAACCTGCATGGCGGCTACAACGACGACAAGACCGGTCGCTACAGCGATCAGTTCGGTCTGGGCGTGGCGCTGGACCTGCAAAAACTCTGGGGCTGGGACAACACTCAGGCCAAGATCCAGTTGACCAATCGTAACGGTCAGAACATCTCCAACGATCGTGTTGGCGATCCGCGTGCCGGCACTCTGTCGTCTTCTCAGGAAGTCTACGGCCGTGGCCACATGGTGCGTCTGACCCAGTTGTGGATTCAGCACCAGTTCTTCGACAACAAGCTCGACGTCAAGGCCGGTTACTTCGGTGAGGGCGAAGACTTCAACACCTTCCCGTGCGACTTCCAGAATCTGGCGTTCTGCGGCTCGCAAGTGGGTAACTGGGCGACCAACATCTGGTACAACTGGCCAGTCAGCCAGGCCGCGATCCGGGTGAAGTACAACATCAACGACGAGCTCTACGCGCAGATCGGTGCGTACAACCAGAACCCGTCGCAGCTGGAACACGGTAACGGCTTCAAGCTCAGCGGCAGCGGCACCAAAGGGACTGTTCTGCCAGTCGAATTGGTCTGGTCGCCGAAGGTCAACAGCCTGCCGGGCGAATACCGCGTCGGTTACTACAAGAGCACCGCTGATGCCAGCGACGTCCGCGAAGACGTCAACGGTTTCGACGCGGCAACCACTGGTGACGCGTACAAAACCCACAGCAGCAAACACGGTTACTGGTTCGTCGCGCAGCAACAACTCACCAGCCACAACGGTGATGCCAGCCGCGGTCTGAACATCGCTGCAAACGCCACGTTCCACGACAAGGACACCAACTTCATCGATAACTACCAGTCGGTGATGTTTGTCTACAAAGGCCCGTTCGATGCCCGTCCGAAGGATGACGTCGGCATTGGCGCGGCGCGTATCCACGTCAACGATGACGTGAAGAAAAACGCCGAACTGCTGAATGCCTCCAACGGTGTCTCGGATTACGACAATCCGGTGTTCTCGCCGATTCGTGAAACCGAATACAACTACGAGATCAACTACGGCTTCCATGTCACCAACTGGCTGACCGTGCGTCCTAACCTGCAGTACATCACTCACCCGGGCGGTGTTGATGCCGTGGACAACGCTTTGGTCGCGGGCCTGAAAATTCAGTCTACGTTCTGACGCGTCTGCGATAAGCTCCTCTCCATGTGCGCATATTTGCGGACAGCCCAGGCTGTCCGCTTTTTTTTTGCGATAGACGTCCGATGATATACCTGTGGCGAGGGGATTTATCCCCGATGGGTTGCGAAGCGACCCCAGAACTGCAACCGTTTTCACCCTGACATACCGTATGCAATTGGTTCAGGGCCGCTCCGCGCCCCATCGGGGATAAATCCCCTCGCCACAGTGTTCACTCTCACTGGGCACAAAGGTAATTGAGTACCCCCATGATTTTCAGGACCGTGGCCAATGCATGAGCATCCGCTGCAACGCTTCTTCAAATCCCTGCGCGAACGACCGGTGTTTGCCTGGGAGCGCTATCAGATGCGCGATGTGCTGGTGATCGACCATCCGCTGTGTCAGGCGGTGTTCAGTCGGCAGGGTGCGCAGTTGCTGCACTTTCAGCCGCGTGGACAGAAACCGTGGTTATGGTGCGCGGCGAAGTGGCCGCACGTGGGCGCCATACGTGGTGGCGTGCCGGTGTGCTGGCCGTGGTATGGCCGCCATCCGAGCGAAAACGCGTGGCCGTCCCATGGCTGGGCGCGACTGCTCGACTGGAAATTGCTCGACAGCAGCAGCGCCGAGGATGGCGTGCGCCTGCATTGGCAATTGCAGTTGTGCGATTGGCAGGTCGACCTGCATGCGCATCTGGGTGAACGCATGGAATTACGCCTGAGCACCGAGCATCAGGACGACATGCCGTGCCAGTTGAGCCAGGCTTTGCATGCTTACTGGCGTATTGGCGACGTGGGTGAGATAGCGCTGTCTGGCCTCGAAGGTGCGCAGGGTTATGACCAGTTGAGGCGCCAGTCCTGCCAGCAGGAAGGCGAATTGCGCGTGGAGGGCGGTTGTCAGCGGGTGTTCCAGCACGACGGCGAATTGCAGCTCAAGGATCACGCCTGGCAGCGCGAATTGTGCATCGATACCGGTGACAGTGGCGACACCGTGGTCTGGCATCCTGGTTCGCGACCATTGCTGGGTGTGAGTTGGGATGAAGTAACGGAATTTGTCTGTGTTGAAGCGGCGGCGGGCGGTACCGACAGCCTGCATCTGGCGCCGGGGGAGAAGGCGCATCTGAGCTTGCAGGCGTGGGCTGCTGCCTGAGTTTGTACGGTGGCTGCTGGCCCCATCGCTGGCAAGCCAGCTCCCACAGACTCAGTGGCGGTCATGGGATTTTGTGGACGACCCGGACACTGTGGG
>NZ_JABULD010000565.1:0-1480 GCF_014060985.1 Pseudomonas sp. MD195_PC81_125 | reverse complement strand
CGCTTAAAGGGCCTGCTGCGCAGTCCATCGGGGATAAATCCCCTCACTACAGGCGGCTGAAGGCTGGCTTCAGCGAGTCGCGACGATAAACAACCGCGGAAACGGCAACAGCACCGAGCCATCCGGCAACGCCGGATAAGCCTTGGCCACCGCCGCCAGATACTGCTGCAGGTATTGCGCCCGCTCCTCTTCAGTCAGCGGGTTCAAGAACGGAATCAAACCACTGCCCTTGAACCACTCCACCACACCCGCCGCGCCGTCTGCGAGTTGATGGTGATAGGTGGTGCGCCAAACATCTACCCGCGAACAGTGCGGACGCAACATCGAGAAGTAATCGCTGGCACTCGCCATCTCGGTGCGCTGCCCGGCGGCGCCAGCCAGTTTGGTGGCCCATGGGCCATTGGCGGCGACTTCGCGCATCAGCCGATGGGAAGGCTCGTTGAGGTTGTCCGGCATCTGGATCGCCAGACTGCCTCCGTCCGACAGCTTACCCGCCAACGCCGGCAGCAACGTCGCGTGATCCGGCACCCATTGCAGCACGGCATTGGCGAAGATCACATCGAACGGCCCTTGATCCGCCCAGCTATCGATTTCCGTGACTTCAAACTGCACGTCAGGCAAGCGCTTGCGCGCCGCGTCAATCATGTCCGCTGAGCTGTCCAGCCCCCGGACCTGCGCCTGCGCAAAACGCTGCACCAGCAGCTCGGTGGAGTTACCCGGGCCACAACCGATATCGACCACCGATCGCGCCTGAACCGTGGGAATCGCCGCCAGCAGATCTCGGGCCGGGCGGGTGCGTTCATCTTCAAAAGCGACGTATTGTCTGGCGGACCAACTCATTGCGTTCTCCTGTCGTGACATTCCAGCGGTTCGTCACCATACAGGCAGTGCTGCGGACAGTTCCAGGGAGGCCTATTGCCAAGAGTGTCTGGTTGCTCGCAATGATTGGCAGGTTTCAATTGTAAGTAGAATTTTCATCGCATCCCGGGTGTCTGAATTTCATGCTCTCACAATAAGGAACATCGCAATGAAATTCGCCAAAATCTCCCAGACCCTGGCCCTTTGGGCCGGCAGCCCGAAAACGTTCATGGGCGCGTTGATCCTGATTTTTCTGTGGGGGTTGAGCGGGCCGATTTTTGATTTCAATGACACCTGGCAACTGATCATCAACACCTCGACCACGATCATCACCTTTCTGATGGTGTTCCTGATCCAGAACACGCAGAACCGTGATACCGACATCCTGCATCTGAAGCTTGATGAGTTATTGCGGGTGAACAAGGAGGCGCAGAACGCGATGCTCGGGTTGGAATCGCTGGATCTCAAACAACTCGAGGCGCTGCGCAAGCATTACCGCAGCCTGGGGGAAAGCGAGGTGTTCGATCTTGAGGGTCTGGGGGAGAAGAGCAAGCCGAAGCAGGATTTGAATGACTGCTAAATACAGTTAAAAAAGCAAAAGATCGCAGCCTGCGGCAGCTCC
>NZ_JABULD010000518.1:0-882 GCF_014060985.1 Pseudomonas sp. MD195_PC81_125 | reverse complement strand
CTCCCACACTGGATCTGTGACACATCGAAGATCCCCTGTGGGAGCGAGCCTGCTCGCGAAGGGGCCAGATCAGCCAACACTCAGCCCCAGCCCTTCATGAAATCAATGAACGCCCGCACCTTCAACGGCAAATGCCGGGTATCCGGGTACAGCGCATACACCCCCTACCGGGCGAAGCGGTGATCGACCAGCAACCGCACCAATCGCCCCGCTTCCAGATCGTCCTGAATCAGCCACTGCTGCTCAGTTCGCTGTTGGGCGCATTGGGCGGCAATGATTTCCGCTTACTGCTTTCTCGCCGCCGCTCTGCTGAAGCTGTTGCCGATGGTCGCCGCGCTGCGTTTCGACGCCTCCACAGTGCTCGCCCTACTGAGCCCACCTTCCCTTCAGGAAAAACCCACATGATTGACTACAACGAATATTTTGATGAAGTGATCCAGGCCCACCTGGTCATCGAACGCTGGTTTGCCGTGGAGCAGGATTCGGCGGAACTTGCGCGCTTGCTGAGCCGGTTCTCGGCGGATTTTTCCATGGTCACGCCGCTGGGTCGGGCGCTGGATATCGAAGCCTTGCGCGGGCTGTTTCAGTCAGCAGGCGGGAAGAAGCCCGGGTTCCGGATCGAGCTCAGTGAGCTGCGCGGGATTGCCCTGCATGCGCATGGCGCAACGCTGAGTTATCGCGAGCAGCAGAGCGATGCGAGCGGGTTGCACACTGATCGCCGGTCGACAGTGGTGTTTGAAAAGAGCGAGGACGGGCGGGTGTTGTGGCGGCATTTGCAGGAGACATTTTGCGCTGAATGATTACTCGGTATTGGTCTGAAAGACCGGGTTGTTCGCTTCGCGAGCAGGCTCGCTCCCACACTGGATCTGTGACACATCGAAG
>NZ_JABULD010000546.1:0-2101 GCF_014060985.1 Pseudomonas sp. MD195_PC81_125 | reverse complement strand
AAAGATCGCAGCCTTCGGCAGCTCCTACAAATGGAACCGGGCTTAACCGGCGCCAGGCAGGTACAATGCCCACCCCTTTTTTGTTACGGCCCTGTCATGACTGACCCGATTCGCCTCTCCAAACGCCTCATCGAACTGGTCGGTTGCTCCCGCCGGGAGGCCGAGCTGTTCATCGAGGGCGGCTGGGTCACCGTGGACGGCGAAGTGATCGACGAACCGCAGTTCAAGGTCGGCGACCAGAAGGTCGAACTCGACAAGGACGCCAAGGCCACCGCGCCGGAGCCGGTTACGATTCTGCTCAACGTGCCGGCCGGTATGGCCGTCGACACCGCCATGCAATCGCTCAGCGCCGACACCCTCAGCGAAGAGCACCGCTACGGCAAACGGCCGTTGCGCGGACACTTCCTGCGTCTGACCGCCAGCGCCGACCTGCAGCCCAAGGCCAGTGGCCTGCTGGTTTTCACCCAGGACTGGAAAGTGCTGCGCAAACTGACTGCCGATGCGGCCAAGATCGAGCAGGAATACGTGGTCGAGGTCGAAGGCGACATGGTTGCCCACGGCCTCAATCGCCTGCAGCATGGTCTGACCCACAAGGGCAAGGAGCTGCCGCCGGTCAAGGCCAGCTGGCAGAACGAAAACCGCCTGCGCTTCGCCATGAAGAACCCGCAGCCGGGGATCATCGCGCAGTTCTGCGAAGCGGTTGGCCTGAAGGTCGTCGGCATCCGCCGCATCCGCATCGGCGGCGTGTCGATCGGCAAGGTACCAGTCGGCCAATGGCGCTACCTGTCCGGCAAAGAGAAGTTCTGACACCTCTGTTGCCGCCACACATTCCGGCAGCGTGCCTGCGCGTTGCCCACAACGATTATCAGGATGACCCACATGATTCATAACGACGTATTGCGTAGCGTGCGCTACATGCTCGACATCAGCGACAAGAAAGTCGTCGAGATCATCAAGCTCGGCGGCATGGACGTGGAGCTGAAAGACGTCGTCGCGTACCTCGACAAGAAAGAAGAAGACGAAGAAGGCTTCGTGCGCTGCCCGGACGAGGTCATGGCGCACTTTCTCGATGGCCTGGTGATCTTCAAGCGTGGCAAGGACGAAAGCCGTCCGCCGCAGCCGATCGAAGTGCCGGTGACCAACAACATCATTCTGAAGAAGCTGCGCGTGGCTTTCGAACTGAAGGAAGACGACATGCACGCGATCCTCAAGGCTGCCGAGTTCCCGGTGTCCAAGCCTGAGCTGAGCGCGCTGTTCCGCAAGGTCGGCCACACCAATTACCGCCCGTGCGGCGATCAGTTGCTGCGCAATTTCCTCAAGGGCCTGACCCTGCGCGTTCGTGGCTGATCACGCAACATGACTTACAGCGTCTCCCCCCATTGGCTTTGTGCGCTCCTGCTTCAAGGAGAAGTTCGCCATCCCGCGCCAGCCACAACTGGCCCCCGCCGCTCGTGGTGTGCTGGAGCTGGTGGCGCCGTTCGATCAGGGTGACGCGGTGCAGGGTCTGGAACAGGTCAGCCATGTCTGGCTGCTGTTCCTGTTTCATCAGGCGCTGGAAGAAAAACCGCGCCTGAAAGTGCGCCCACCGCGTCTGGGTGGCAACAAGTCCATGGGCGTATTCGCCACCCGCGCCACTCACCGTCCCAATGGCATCGGTCAGTCGGTGGTAAAGCTGGACAGGGTCGAGGCGCATCGGCTGTTCATCTCGGGCATTGACCTGCTCGACGGCACGCCGATCCTCGACATCAAACCCTATGTGCCTTACGCCGACATCATCCCCGAAGCCTCCAACAGCATCGCCAGCGCCGCGCCACAGCTGATTGACGTGCAGTGGACGGACGCCGCGCTGCAACAGGCGCACGGGCATGCTCAGCGCCTTGACGAGCCACTGGTCGAGTTGATCGAGCAGTGTCTGGCGCAGGATCCGCGTCCGGCGTATCAGACGCCAGCACCGGAGCGCGAGTACGGTGCGCAGTTCTGGGATCTGGACGTGCGCTGGCATTACCCGACGCCGGAGCAGATTTGCGTGCTGGAAGTCATCCCGGCCAACACCTGAGACCTCGCTCAATGTAGGAGCTGCCGCAGCTGCGATTCTTTTTGA
>NZ_JABULD010000232.1:0-2394 GCF_014060985.1 Pseudomonas sp. MD195_PC81_125 | reverse complement strand
CTGTAGGGAGCTGCCGCAGGCTGCGATCTTTTGCTTTTAGGCAGCCTGCTGAAACTGCTGCCGATACTGGTTCGGCGACAGCTCGGTGTGCTGGCGGAACAGCCGCGCAAAGAAGCTCGCATCGTCGTAGCCGACCTCATAACTTATGGTCTTGATGCTCTTGCGGCTGCCCGACAACAGACCTTTGGCAGTCTCGATGCGCAGGCGTTGCAAGTAGTGCAGCGGCTTGTCGCCAGTCGCAGTCTGAAAGCGGCGCATGAAATTACGGATGCTCATGCCGTGCTCGCGGGCCACGTCTTCGAAGCGGAACTTGTCGGCGAAATGCTCTTCGAGCCAGTGCTGGATCTGCAGGATGATCACGTCCTGGTGCAGCTTCTGTCCGCCGAAACCGATACGTCCCGGCGAATAACTGCGCTGTACTTCATACAGAATGTCGCGGGCCACGGCTTGCGCCACGTTGGCGCCGCAAAAGCGTTCAATCAGGTAGATATAGAGATCGCAGGCCGAAGTGGTGCCCCCGGCGCAATACAGATTGTCGGCGTCGGTCAGGTGCTTGTCCTGATTGAGGTACACCTTGGGGAAGCGCTCGGCGAAGGCATTGAAGAAGCGCCAGTAAGTGGTCGCTTCCTTGCCGTTGAGCAGACCGGCCTCGGCCAGCCAGAACACCCCGGTGGCTTCGCCGCAGAGCACGGCGCCGCGGGCGTGCTGCTCGCGCAGCCACGGCAGGATTTGTGGATAACGGCCGCACAGGGTGTCGAAATCGTCCCAGAACGCCGGGAGGATGATGACGTCGGCGTTTTCCAGGCCGCCGTCCACCGGCATCATCACGTCACTGAAGCTGTTCACCGGTTTGCCGTCGGGGCTGACCAGGCGGGTTTCAAACGCCGGTGTCAGGCCGTGGCCCAGTTGTTTGCCGTAACGCAGGCTGGCCAGATGGAAAAAGTCCTTGGCCTGCATGAGAGTGGATGCGAAAACCCGGTCGATTGCCAGGATGCTGACGCGCCGCAAGGGCGTGGAGACTTGCTTGGACATAATTCAACTTTTGTTTTGTTTTTATAAGGGAAAGTGGTCACCAGACGGCTGGATCGTCTTATTTTTTGTCGGATGTGTCCAGTGTCCTGTGTCGGAGGTGAGGCTTAGTCTCTGAACGTCACATTCCTCCAACAACAATGAAAGGTGCCGCATGATCCCCAGAACCTTGTTCAGCTCCGAGCACGAATTGTTCCGCGACAGCGTACGAACCTTCCTCGAAAAAGAGGCCGTGCCGTTCCATGCGCAATGGGAGAAACAAGGCCACATCGACCGCAAGCTGTGGAACAAGGCAGGGGAGGCGGGGATGCTTTGCTCGCACCTGCCGGAAGAATACGGCGGCCTGGGCGCGGACTTTCTGTACAGCGCCGTGGTGATCGAAGAGGTCGGTCGCCTGGGTCTGACCGGTATCGGTTTCTCGCTGCATTCGGACATCGTCGCGCCGTACATCCTGCATTACGGCAGCGAAGCGCTTAAGCAAAAATACCTGCCGAAACTGGTCTCGGGCGAGATGGTCAGCGCGATTGCGATGACCGAGCCGGGTGCCGGTTCCGACCTGCAAGGGGTCAAGACCACCGCAGTGCTGGACGGCGACGAGTACGTGATCAACGGCTCCAAGACCTTCATCACCAACGGCTTTCTCGCTGATTTGGTGATCGTGGTCGCCAAGACTGATCCGAAGGCCGGCGCCAAGGGCACCAGCCTGTTTGTGGTAGAGGCGAATACGCCGGGCTTCGAGAAGGGCAAACGCCTGGAGAAGGTCGGAATGAAGGCGCAGGACACGTCGGAATTGTTCTTCCAGGACGTGCGTGTGCCGAAGGAAAACCTCTTGGGCCAGGCCGGGGCAGGGTTTGCCTACCTGATGCAGGAATTGCCACAGGAACGACTGACGGTAGCCATCGGAGGTCTGGCCTCAGCCGAAGCTGCGCTGCAATGGACGCTGGATTACACCCGTGATCGCAAGGCGTTCGGCAAGGCCATTGCCGACTTCCAGAACACCCGCTTCAAACTGGCGGAAATGGCGACGGAGATTCAGATCGGCCGAGTATTTGTCGACAAGTGCCTGGAATTGCATCTGCAAGGCAAGCTCGACGTTCCGACAGCAGCGATGGCCAAATACTGGGGCACCGACCTGCAATGCAAGGTGCTCGACGAGTGCGTGCAGTTGCATGGCGGCTACGGCTTCATGTGGGAGTACCCGGTGGCCCGGGCGTGGGCGGATGCACGGGTGCAGCGGATCTATGCCGGTACCAACGAAATCATGAAGGAGATCATTGCGCGGTCGCTGTGAGTTCTGCGGTGAATTGACGGGCCCCCTTCGCGAGCAGGCTCGCTCCCCACAAGGATCACGCTGTACCTGTGGGA
>NZ_JABULD010000018.1:0-20644 GCF_014060985.1 Pseudomonas sp. MD195_PC81_125 | reverse complement strand
TGTAGGAGCTGCCGAAGGCTGCGATCTTTTGATCTTAAAAAGCCTGGCATCAGCCAGGCTTTTTCATGCTTACTCGGTCGCGAGTACACCACGGCGCACCTGGTCACGCTCGATCGATTCGAACAGCGCCTTGAAGTTGCCCTCGCCAAAACCATCGTCGCCCTTGCGCTGGATGAATTCGAAGAACACCGGCCCCATCAGGGTTTCCGAGAAGATCTGCAGCAGCAGACGCTTGTCGTCCGGGTTCGACGAGCCGTCGAGCAGGATGCCACGCGATTGCAGTTGATCCACCGGCTCGCCGTGGTTCGGCAGACGGCCTTCGAGCATTTCGTAGTAGGTGTCCGGCGGCGCGGTCATGAAGCGCATGCCGATCTTTTTCAATTGATCCCAGGTCTTGACCAGGTCATCGGTGAGGAACGCCACGTGCTGGATGCCCTCGCCGTTGAACTGCATCAGGAACTCTTCGATCTGCCCGGCGCCCTTGGACGACTCTTCGTTCAGCGGGATGCGGATCATGCCGTCCGGTGCGGTCATCGCTTTCGAGGTCAGGCCGGTGTATTCGCCCTTGATGTCGAAGTAGCGGATCTCGCGGAAGTTGAACAGCTTCTCGTAGAAGTTGGCCCAGTAGGCCATGCGGCCGCGGTACACGTTGTGGGTCAGGTGATCGATGATCTTCAGGCCGGCACCGACCGGGTTGCGATCAACGCCTTCGATGAACACGAAATCGATGTCATAGATCGAGCTGCCTTCGCCGAAACGGTCTATCAGGTACAGCGGCGCGCCGCCAATGCCTTTGATCGCCGGCAGGTTCAGCTCCATCGGCCCGGTTTCGATATGAATCGGCTGAGCACCCAATTCCAGGGCGCGGTTGTAGGCTTTCTGCGAGTCCTTGACCCGGAACGCCATGCCGCAGACCGACGGCCCATGCTCGGCCGCGAAGTACGACGCTACGCTGTGCGGTTCATTGTTGAGGATCAGGTTGATCGCGCCCTGACGATACAGGTGCACGTTCTTGGAACGGTGGGTCGCGACTTTGGTGAAGCCCATGATCTCGAAGATCGGCTCCAGGGTGCCAGGAGTCGGCGATGCGAACTCGATGAACTCAAAGCCCATCAGGCCCATTGGGTTTTCGTATAAATCTGCCATGGTGACGCCTCATCATTCTTATCAATTAACCAGAGTTAGTTGTCAGTAATGCTGAGACCGGCGGGTGGTGCGCAGGAGATGCCTCGCACACTGCGGGCGAGGAAGTCACCATAGATCAGTTGAAACCCGAATATCTTCATTGTCGACCCAAGGCTCTTGCGGGCGAGGCTTCTGCTGCCAGAAGACGTTTATTATTGTATGCGTAACCGGATTCTACACAGCGTAAATAGGGTTGTCTGCCCTCTCTATAAAATCCGCCTTTTTCGCATCGGTGCAAGGGGTTTGTTGCACAGATAAATTCCCGCCAGCACCAGCGCGCCGCCAAGGCACAGAGTCAAGGTGAGTCGTTCGCCAAGCAACAGCGCGCCGAGCAGCACTGCGGTCAGTGGATTGAGGGCTATGAACACGCCGGATCGGGTCGCGCCGATTTTGCGGATGCCGTCGTAGTAGCCGATATATGCCAATGCCGAGCCGAACACGCCGAGGTAAATCAGGCTCAGCCATTGTGGCGTGTCGAGGTTGAACAAGGCTGCCGCGTTCATCTCGCCACGCAGTGTTGCCAGCACCAACAGCATCACGCAGCCGATCAATACCGAAAACGTCACTGTCTGCAGCGGGCCGAGTGCCTGATTCAACTCGCGGGAACACAGCGAATAAATGCCCCAGCCTGCTACGCAACCGAGAATCAACAAATCGCCGATCCAGGCATTCGGTGTCACGGCGAGCAATTGCGGGTTGCGACTGACGATCACCAGACTCGCGCCGCCAATGCACAGGGCGATGCCGGCGACTTTCACCCGGCCCAGGCGCTCCTTGAACAACAGCCAGGAAGCCAGGCCGATCACGGCTGGATTCAACGCGACGATCAACGAAGCGCGCGAGGCATTGATGTACTGCAGGCCATAAAAGAAACACAAGTTGTAGAAAAAGATCCCGAAGGACCCCAACAGCGTCAATTGCAGCCATTGCCGAGGCGTCGGTCGTGCCAGCGGGATGCGCGCAACCCATACAAACCCGAGCAACGCCACGCTGGCGAGCAGGAAGCGCAGGCTGGCGGCGAACAGCGGGCTGAGGCTGCCCGCCAGAAAACGCCCGGCGACAAAGGTCCCGCCCCACATCATGGTCACGGCAGCCAGCGTCAGATAAACCGACCGGTCAGAAACGTTATTGCGAGTTTGCTCCACGTTGCGCATGACGCTCCAAACCAGAGAAGCCAAAGGATGGCGTATCATTCACTTCATTCCTGGTCATCGTAAAATGAGCAAACACTCATGACCCTCACGCAACTGGAGATCTTCTCACTGGTCGCCGAACTGCGCGGCTTCACCCTCGCCGCCCATCGTCTGGGGATTTCGCAGTCAGCGGTATCCCACGCCATGAAATCCCTGGAGCAGGAGTTGGGCGTCGAGTTGTTGCGCCGTCATTCGTCGCAGGTGGAGCTCACCGATATCGGCAAGCAGGTGCTCCAGCGCGCACGCGCCATGCTCGGTCTGGCCAACACTCTGCGCCAGGAGGCGGCCGATGCCCGGGGCATGAAAAGCGGTACGCTGCGCATTGGCTCGTTCGGCCCGACGGCGTCGATCAAGTTGCTGCCGAGAATTCTGCAGCGCTATCGCCAAGTCCATCCCGGCATAGAAGTGCACATCGATGAGGGGCCGGACCGGCAGGTGCTGCAGTGGCTGGAAGAGCGGCGAATCGACGTCGGTTTCGTGGTGTTGCCCGAGGAACGCTTCGACACTTTCGCGCTGGTCGAAGACCAGATGGTTGCCCTGCTCCCGCTCGGTCATCCACTGGCCGCCAGCGCGGCGCTGAGCCTTCAGGATTTGTGTGCCGACCCGTTTGTGCTGACCGAGGCCGGTTCAGCGGAACTGGTTTCACGCCTGTTCACTGCCGCGCGCCTGCAACCGAACATTCGCTACCGCTGCTCGCAATTGCTCAGCACACTTGACGTTGTCAGCCGGGGCGATGCAGTCACGGTCGTCGCCGAAGGCTCATTGCCAGACGATCCAGCGCCGCGTTACGTGAAGAAGCCGCTGTTGCCGGCGGTGCAACGTCTGATCGGCCTCGCTGTTCTCGATCAGCGTCAGGCTTCGCCCGCCACGCGGGCATTTATCGAACTCGCCAAGCAGATCAATCAGCCGTGAGCGGCGCAAGCGCCAGCGGCCATCTATCATCCCTTCTGACTCCGCTGTTCCTCACCGGTGCGCCGTTGCCAGGCCTGCATTCGAGCGTTCCACCTCATCGCAACAGGATGCGCCTATGCCCTTGACCGTCAGACCCCGCCGCAAACGTAGCGTACGCATTTTGGTGACCCTGCTCTGCGGTGTATTGCCCGTCCTGCTGGGCGGCGGGATTCTGTATATGCAAGCCGAACGGGCCTTGCAGCAGAGCACGCAAAATACCGCCGATGAGGCGTTGCGCCAATTCGAGCTGATGCTCGACAACACCGCCCAGGCCGCCAGCGAATTATTGCCCCTGGCTGGCCAGCCCTGCGAAAGCGTAAAACTGGCTTTACGTGAGCAGGTAACCCGCCGGCCTTTCGTGCGCTCGACCAATCTGGTGTGGGACAACAACCTCTATTGCAGCTCGCTGTTCGGTGAATTCAAGGAAGCCGTCAACCCGGGCGACTATGCGCAAGGCAAACTGTGGTTGATGAATGGCAACCCGGTCACGCCCGACACCGCGCTGCTGGTGTATCGCCTCAGCGAAGGTCGCGGCGGCGCGCTGACTACGCTCGATGGCTATCACTTGAGCAACATCCTGCGCCTGATCGGCCGGCAGACGCAGTTGGTGCTGCTGGTCGGCGACAACTGGCTGTCGGCCGATGGCAAAGTGCATCAGGGCGCCCTGCCGCCGCTGCCGATAGCGCAAAGTACGTTGATGTCTTCACGTTATGCCTTCAGTGTCAGCGCAGGGTTCGCGCAAGGGCAAACGTGGCGCTACATGGCCGCCGAATACCCACCCTTGTTCAGCCTGCTGATCTTTTTCGGGGTGATATCGGGCGCGATCGCTCACGTCCTGCAACGACGTGCCACCTCGCCCAGTCATGAAATGCTCCGCGCCCTGGAGGCCGGCGAGTTCATCCCTTACTTTCAGCCGGTGGTGCATGGTGACAGCAGGAAATGGTCCGGCACCGAAGTGCTGATGCGCTGGAAACACCCCAAGGAAGGCCTGGTGCGCCCGGACCTGTTCATCCCGTTCGCTGAACATTCGGGGCTGATCGTGCCCATGACCCGTTCGCTGATGCAACAGACTGCCGCCCTGCTCGGCCCGCTCTCTGCAGACTTCGACCAACCCTTCCACATCGGCATCAATATCACCGCCAGTCACTGCCAGGACTTGGAGCTAGTGGAGGACTGTCGCGAATTTCTTGCCGGGTTTGCCCCCGGCAGTATCAATCTGGTGCTGGAGCTGACCGAGCGCCAACTGATCGAGCCGACCGACGTCACGCACCAGTTGTTCGAGCAGTTGCACACGCTCGGCGTGATGATCGCCATCGACGACTTCGGCACCGGGCATTCAAGCCTGGGCTACCTGCGAAAATTCAATGTCGACTTTCTCAAGATCGACCAGAGTTTCGTCGCGATGATCGGCATTGATGCGCTGTCGCGGCATATTCTGGACACGATTATCGAACTCTCGGCCAAGCTTGATCTGGGTATTGTTGCCGAAGGTGTAGAAACTCCGGCACAGGCTGACTACCTGACCGCACACCACGTCAACTTCCTGCAAGGCTATCTGTTCGGAAAACCCATGCCCGGCGCTGACTTCATCGCTGCATTAAGTGATCGTTAACTAAAAATAAATTAAGCCCGACGCTTCGACGCGACGCACCAAATTGATACAAAACACCACTGTTGTTACATGACGACAAGATCAGGATTTACTCTTGGCGCATTAACTACTACAATTTTTTCAGCCTGTGCAAGATTGACAGGTGAGCCATTATCACCGAGTCGCTTCAAGGCTCTTGGCTTATAGCTTTGTTTGCGGTTGGTATCAGCCAAACACACTATTGGAGTAAAGATATTGTCCAGACTCGCTGAATTTCGTGCAGCTGAAAAGGCCCTTCAGGAACAGCTCAAGCAGCTGGAATCGCTGAAGAACGATGCCGGGCTCAAGAAAGAAATCGAATTCGAAGAAAAGCTCCAGGGGCTGATGAAAACCTACGGCAAAGGCCTGAAAGACATCATCGCCATCCTCGATCCGAACCCGTCCAAGTCCGGCTTGCAAGTGTCCGCCGCACCAAAAACCCGCCGCGCTCGCGTGGTCAAGGTTTATCAGAACCCGCACACCGGTGAATTGATCGAAACCAAGGGCGGCAACCACCGTGGCTTGAAAGCCTGGAAGGAACAATACGGTGCAGCCACCGTTGATTCCTGGTTGCGCGGTTAATCTTGCGCCAACAAACAAGCCCTGCTGTATGCAGGGCTTTTTTTTTGACAATATCTAACAAAAGCAACGATTTCCCCCGCGCTAGTTATCAATCCGCTTTAACACCCACAAGACGTAAGGCTAAAAACTCTTGCCGGATGTTGCGACGGTCATCGCTGCTAAACTTTGTGCTTAATGCCTTCGAGGTATCTAACCTGGCCGAGGTGAAACAGAGGCTTAAAGTTTCAAGCTGTTTCTCACGGCGACTATTTCGTCAGCGCTGGCCTTATAAATCTCAGCCTGACCCGCGTAAGAAAGTACATACGCCTTATCCGCCCCGACCGCCGCAACCAATGTTTGCGACAACACATGTCGGCCATTTTCAGTGATCGTACAGGTGGTTTCCAGTGCGTCCAGGGCGCCGAGTTTCGCCGGGTGCACCTTATTGCAAACACTCTGATAACCGCCCTGGAAAAAGTCTTTCTGAATCGACTTGCGCATCTCCAGCAGCACGCCCGGCACATTGACCTGATGGCCAGCTTCAACCTGAGTCATGGTCAACTCCATCACCATGACCTGATTGCCATCGGCGTCGTTTTTCACCGCACGCTGGCGCGACACCTGCGGCGGCGTGTCGGGCAATGCCTGGGTTTCCCACCCCGCAGGCCAGGTGATGCTCGGCTGATCGGCCCATGCCGGAGCGGCCAGCAGCGACGAGAAAAGGCAAACGAACAGCACTTTGAACGGTCGGATCATTACCAGAGGCACTCGCAAATTGAGCAGCAAAGTCTGAGGCCCGGTCGCCCACAGAGCAAGTCGCGCATTCGGTTTGGCGATGCCGCCCCGCATGCGTATCATTGCGCCCATTCACTCGCCCCATTGTTACGGAGGGCCTATGAGCCTGCACGAACTGAACACTTTCCCCGGCGTCACTGCCACGCCAGACAGCGCAACCCGCAACTTCGTCTTCAACCACACCATGCTGCGCGTGAAGGACATCACCAAGTCCCTGGACTTCTACACCCGCGTCCTGGGCTTCTCGCTGGTTGAAAAGCGTGACTTCCCGGAGGCCGAATTCAGCCTGTACTTCCTCGCCCTCGTCGACAAGACGCAGATCCCGGCCGACGCCGCGGCCCGCACCGAGTGGATGAAGTCGATTCCCGGCATCCTCGAACTGACTCACAACCACGGCACTGAAAACGACGCCGACTTCGCCTATCACAATGGCAACACCGACCCGCGCGGCTTCGGTCACATCTGCATTTCGGTGCCGGACATCGTTGCAGCGTGCGCGCGTTTTGAAGAGCTGGGCTGTGATTTCCAGAAGCGCCTGACCGATGGCCGCATGAAAAGCCTGGCGTTCATCAAGGACCCGGATGGCTACTGGGTAGAAATCATCCAGCCTGCACCGCTGTAAAAAAGATCGCAGGCTTCGCCAGCTCCTACACATTCCTTGCAGGAGCTGCCGCAGGCTGCGATCTTTTGCTTCAGCCATAAAAAAACCCATGATCGCTCATGGGTTTTTGCGTTTCAGCGACTGATGCTTATGCCGGCGCCGAAGTACGGATCAAGTGATCGAACGCGCTGAGGGAAGCCTTGGCGCCCTCGCCCACTGCAATCACGATCTGCTTGTACGGCACGGTGGTCACGTCACCCGCCGCGAAGATCCCCGGGATCGACGTCTCGCCACGGTTGTCGACGATGATCTCGCCGCGTGGCGACAGCTCGATGGTGCCTTTGAGCCAGTCAGTGTTCGGCAGCAGACCGATCTGTACGAAGATCCCTTCCAGCTCGACGTTGCGCAGTTCGTCAGTCTTGCGATCCTTGTAACGCAGGCCGTTGACCTTCTCGCCATTGCCGGTGACTTCCGTGGTTTGCGCACTGGTGATCACGGTGACGTTTGGCAGGCTGTGCAGTTTGCGTTGCAGCACCGCGTCGGCACGCAGTTGCACGTCGAACTCCAGCAAAGTCACGTGGGAAACGATACCGGCCAGGTCGATGGCCGCTTCGACGCCGGAGTTACCGCCGCCGATCACCGCCACACGCTTGCCTTTGAACAGCGGACCGTCGCAGTGCGGGCAGTACGCCACACCCTTGTTGCGATATTCCTGTTCGCCCGGCACGTTCATTTCACGCCAGCGTGCGCCGGTCGCCAGGATCACGCTCTTGGCTTTCAGGGTCGCGCCACTGGCGAAATGGACTTCGTGCAGCTCGCCGTTCTTGCCGGGAATCAGCTTGTCGGCGCGTTGCAGGTTCATGATGTCGACGTCGTACTGTTTGACGTGTTCTTCCAGCGCCGTGGCCAGTTTCGGACCCTCGGTTTCCTGCACGGAGATGAAGTTTTCGATGGCCATGGTGTCCAGCACCTGACCGCCGAAGCGCTCGGCCGCCACACCGGTGCGGATGCCTTTACGGGCGGCATAGATAGCAGCCGAAGCACCGGCCGGGCCGCCGCCAACTACGAGCACATCAAAGGCTTGCTTGGCGCTGATCTTCTCGGCCTGACGCTCGATGGCGCCGGTGTCGAGTTTGGCGAGAATTTCTTCCAGCCCCATACGGCCCTGACCGAAGTTTTCACCGTTGAGGTAGATGCTCGGCACAGCCATGATCTTGCGATCGTTGACTTCGTCCTGAAACAACGCGCCATCGATGGCGACGTGACGGATGTTCGGGTTCAGCACCGCCATCAGGTTCAATGCCTGGACCACGTCCGGGCAGTTCTGGCACGACAGTGAGAAGTAGGTCTCGAAGCTGAACTCGCCCTTGAGCGAGCGGATCTGCTCGATCACTTCGGCACTGGCTTTCGATGGGTGGCCGCCGACTTGCAACAGGGCCAGCACCAGCGATGTGAATTCGTGGCCCATCGGAATGCCGGCAAAACGCAGGCTGATGTCGGCACCTGGGCGATTGATCGAAAACGACGGCTTGCGCGCATCGGTGCCGCTGTCGATCAGGGTAATCTGGCTCGACAGACGGGCAACGTCTTCGAGCAGGTCAAGCATTTCCCGGGATTTCGCACCGTCGTCGAGGGACGCAACGATCTCGATCGGCTGGGTGACCCGTTCCAGGTACGATTTCAACTGGGCTTTAAGATTGGCGTCCAACATACGGGCGATCTCCTGTGTCTTTATTCAAGGCGAAAAAAAGCCCGAGCGAATCTCGCCCGGGCTTTTTCAATGGGCGGTGCAGCTTACTGAGGTAGGTGCGGAGTACCGCCCTGTGTTGCGTGTCTCACAGACTCAGATCTTGCCGACCAGGTCCAGGGACGGAGCCAGAGTGGCCTCGCCTTCTTTCCACTTGGCTGGGCAAACTTCGCCTGGGTGAGCAGCAACGTACTGAGCAGCCTTGATCTTGCGCAGCAGCTCGGAAGCGTCACGGCCAACGCCGCCATCGTTCAGCTCAACGATTTTGATCTGGCCTTCAGGGTTGATCACGAAGGTGCCACGGTCAGCCAGACCCGCTTCTTCGATCAGCACGTCGAAGTTGCGGGAGATGACGTGGGTCGGGTCGCCGATCATGGTGTATTCGATTTTGCCGATGGCTGGCGAAGTGTTGTGCCAGGCAGCGTGAGCAAAGTGGGTGTCGGTCGAAACGCTGTAGATTTCCACGCCCAGTTTCTGGAACGCAGCGTAGTTGTCGGCCAGGTCTTCCAGCTCGGTTGGGCAAACGAAAGTGAAGTCGGCTGGGTAGAAGAACACTACGGACCATTTGCCTTTCAGGTCAGCGTCCGAGACTTGTACGAAGTTCGCCGTTTTTGAACGCGGTAGCTTTGAACGGTTTTACTTGGCTGTTGATGATAGGCATTGATGACTCTCCGTCAGGGTTGTGAATTCGATGGGTGAATCCTACCCACTCACTTGACGGATGGCTCATTGGCAAACCTGATGCTGCTGATTTGTTTTCGCTATTAGCTGACTGTATTAATAGAAGAAAACCATATCTACGACGAAGCCGGCTTATCCGTAATCCGAGCCATCCCGTGAAAGGGGCTCGCTTCAACATAGCGCATGGCTGACTTCATATCCTTCCAGCCGACATAGCTCATCAAGGATTTCAAATCCCAGCCACTTTGATGCGCCCAGGTGGCAAAGCCGCGACGCAGGGAATGGCTGGTGTAGCGCTCGGCCGGGATGCCGGCGCGTTCCAGCGCCTGACGCAGTAATGGAATGACACTGTTGGCGTGCAAGCCCTCCTCGCTCAGATGTCCCCAGCGGTCGATGCCGCGAAATACCGGACCGCGTACCAGCGCCGCCTCGGTGATCCAGTCGATATAAGCCTGCACCGGGCACAGCTTGAGCAGCGCCGGCGCCTGATACGTCTGCCCGAGGTTCTCGCGGTCGCCCTTGCTGCGTGGCAGATACAAGGTGATGCCGCTACCGGCGTGCGCCTGCACATGCTCAATCTGCAAACGGCACAGCTCATCGCTGCGAAAGCCTCGCCAGAAGCCCAGCAGGATCAGCGCCCGGTCGCGACAGGCCTTGAGCAACTGCGGGCGATCTTGCTGCTGCCGCGCACTGCGGACTTCCTGTTCAAGCCAGTCGACCACTTGCTGCAGATCGTGCAGTTGCAGCGGCTCGGCCTGTTTTTCCTGCGCCGGATGCAGTGCGCGAATGCCTTTGAAGACCTTGCGCACCACTGGCGCCTTGGTTGGGTCGGCAAAACCCTGACTGTTGTGCCATTGCGCCAGCGCCGACAAACGCAGCTTCAGCGTATTGATCGACAGCACGCCGGCATGCTCGACCAGATAACGCGCAACGCTATCGGCCGTCGCCGGCAGGAACCCGCCCCACTTCACTTCAAAGTGTTCAATCGCCGAACGATAGCTACGGCGGGTGTTGTCACGGGTGGCAGCTTGCAGATAGCGATCAATCTCGCTCATGGACAGTGTTCTCGCTGGCGTACTGATTCAGGGCGCAAAAAAGCAATTTAATCACCTGACATTGGGTAATACCAGTATATCCCGTCTGTTATTAATCAAACATTTAACTTTATTTTCAGAGTGGTACACTGCGTACTTTGGTAGCATGTACCACAGTACGAAACGGTAGGAGTTCACATGGCCCGTGGCGGCGTAAATAAAGCAGTGGTTCAGATCGCGCGCACAGCGATTCTGGCCCGAGGCGAACACCCCAGCATCGATGCGGTACGCATTGAGCTGGGCAACACCGGCTCGAAAACCACGATCCATCGCTATCTGAAAGAGCTCGATGACGGCAGCCAACCGGTCGAAGCGTCCGCAGAACCGATCAACGATGAGCTGACGGCGCTGGTCTCACGCCTCGCCCAGCGCCTGAAAGAACAAGCACAAGAGCCCATTGAACAAGCGCGCGAGCAGTTCGAAGAGCAGCGTGAAACGCTGGAAGCGGAACTCAAACAGGTACGCCAGGCACTCGAACAACTGGAGCAACAGCACGACATCCAAGGCGCGGCGCTGGCCAAGGAATCCGAGGCGCTGAAAGAAACCCGTTCGATGCTGCAGACCGAGCAAACCCGCAACGCGGGACTCAATCAGGCGCTGGCCGATTTCGAGTTGCGCCTGCAGGACAAGGACGAGCAGATCCGCTCGCTGGAAGAGAAACACCTGCATGCCCGCGATGCGCTTGAGCATTACCGCAACGCCACCAAAGAGCAGCGCGAGCAGGAACAGGCCCGTCACGAGGGACAACTGCAGCAGTTGCAGATGGAATTGCGCCAGGCGCAACAAAGTGCACTGGTGCGTCAGGACGAGATCACCCAGCTGCATCGCGACAACGAACGTCTGCTCACGGAAAACCGTGGTACCCAGCGCGAACTGAGCCTGATGCAGGATCAGCTCAAGCACAGCAACCAGCGTCAGGATCAGTTGCTGGAGCAAGCCACTCGCGTCGATAACGAACGCACCCTCCTCCAGGAACGCCTGCGCGTGGCCCTGCTGGAGAGTCAGACGCTGAAACAGGATGCCGACGAACAGCGGCAGCTCAATCAGTCACTGGAGAAGGAATTGACCAAGACTCAAGCGAGTCTGGAAGACAGCTTGCGTCTGGCGGCTACCGTTGCAGCAGCGCCAGACACAGGCAAAGCGAAGGATGCTTAAGCGCCGACCGGCGTACGCATGGTGACGAACTCTTCGGCGGCCGTCGGGTGCACCCCGATTGTGTCGTCGAAGTCACGCTTGGTCGCGCCAGCCTTCAGAGCAATCGCCAGACCTTGCACGATCTCACCCGCGTCCGGGCCGACCATATGGCAGCCGAGCACTTTGTCGGTCTTGCCGTCGACCACCAGTTTCATCAGGGTTTTCTCCTGACATTCGGTCAGCGTCAGCTTCATCGGGCGGAAGCGGCTCTCGAAAATCACCACTTCGTGGCCCGCTTCCCGCGCCTCTTCTTCGGTCAAACCGACAGTGCCGATGTTCGGCAGGCTGAACACCGCCGTCGGGATCATCTTGTAATCCACCGGGCGGTATTGCTCCGGCTTGAACAAGCGCCGCGCCACCGCCATGCCTTCGGCCAGTGCCACCGGCGTCAGTTGCACCCGGCCGATGACATCACCCAACGCCAGAATCGACGGTTCGCTGGTCTGGTATTGCTCGTCGACCTTGATGAAGCCCTTGTCGGTGAGCTGCACATCGGTGTTTTCCAGACCCAGATTGTCCAGCATCGGACGGCGACCCGTGGCGTAGAACACGCAGTCGGCTTCCAGTACGCGGCCATCCTTGAGGGTCGCCTTGAGGCTGCCGTCTGGCTGTTTGTCGATGCGCGCGATGTCGGCGTTGAACTGCAGATCCATACCGCGCTTGGTCAGCTCTTCCTGCAAATGCTTGCGCACCGAGCCATCGAAACCACGCAGGAACAGATCGCCGCGATACAACAGCGTGGTGTTGGCGCCCAGGCCGTGGAAAATCCCGGCGAACTCGACCGCGATGTAACCACCACCGACCACCAATACACGTTTCGGCAGTTCTTTGAGGAAGAACGCCTGATTGGAACTGATCGCGTGTTCGTGCCCCGGAATCTCCGGAATCTGCGGCCAGCCACCCGTAGCGATCAGGATGTTTTTCGCGGTGAAGCGCTCACCGTTGACCTCGACCTCATGCGGGCCGACGATCTTCGCGTGGGCTTCGTGCAGGGTCACGCCACTGTTGACCAGCAGGTTGCGATAAATGCCGTTGAGGCGATTGATTTCGCGGTCCTTGTTGGCGATCAGGGTCGCCCAGTCGAAATTGGCTTCACCCAGACTCCAGCCGAAACCGGACGACTGCTCGAAGTCTTCGGCGAAATGCGCGCCGTACACCAGCAGTTTCTTCGGCACGCAGCCGACGTTGACGCAGGTACCGCCCAGATAACGACTCTCGGCCACCGCCACTTTCGCGCCGAAACCGGCCGCGAAGCGCGCTGCACGTACACCGCCGGAACCGGCACCAATCACATAAAGGTCAAAATCGTAGGCCATTGCTATCTCCTCGGCAGGCCAACAGCATACCCGCCACCGTCCATTGGGCAAGCGCCGTGCGCAGCTTTTCGCCCGCCTCGGCGAAGTCGGGAAACTTCTCCAAATAATAATATTTCTTGTTTGATACTAAATCGTCGGGCTGCACCTCGTCTTTGAACCAACGGATTTTTTCCCTCGAAGACAAGGAGTCGGCTGCGATGTTCGCGCCCATTACCCGTTCCATGACCTTGACTGTCGGCTTGTTCAGCATGGCGTTGAGTCCCGATCTGCTGGCTGAAACCGACCCTGAAACAGCGCCACAATCCGCCACCCAGGCGCTGGAACTGGACGCCACCAGCGTCAGCGCTGAAGGCCTCGGCCTCAATACCGAAAACACTCATTCCTACACCACCGGCGCGATGAGCACCGCAACGCGGCTGAACCTGTCGATCAAGGAAACCCCGCAATCGGTGTCCGTGGTCACGCGCCAGCGGATGGATGATTTCAAGCTCGGTACATTGTCCGAAGCCATGCGTCAGACCACCGGTATTGTCGTGCAACACAACGACTCGGACCGAGTCAGCTATTCGGCGCGGGGTTACCCGATCAACAATTTCCAGATCGACGGCATGCTCAACACCTTCGGGCGCATGAAGTCGGATTCGGACACCATCATCTACGACCGCATCGAAGTGGTCCGCGGCGCGACCGGCCTCACCACCGGCGCCGGTGATCCCTCCGCCACCATCAACATGGTGCGCAAACGCCCGACTGCCCAGTGGCAGGCACTGGCCGGGATCAGCGGTGGCAGCTATGACAACTATTACAGCTATGTCGACGTTGGTGGGCCGCTGGCTTTCGACGGCCGGCTGCGCGGGCGCACGGTGCTGGCCTATCGTGACAGCCAGTCGTTCCGTGACAAATACGCGCTGCAACGCGAGGTCGGCTACGGCATTCTCGAAGCTGATCTGACCGATTCCACGGTGCTAGCCGTCGGTTACGACTATCAGGACAAGCAGGTACAAGGCACCTCCTGGGGCACCGTGCCGTACTGGAACGCCGACGGCAGCAAGGCGGGTCTTGGCCGGTCAACGAACATGGCGACCTCCTGGAGTTCCTGGCCGCTGAAGGACAAGACCGCATTCGTCACCCTGGACCAGCAATTGGGTGATGGCTGGAAGTTGAAGGCCGCCTACACCCACCGCGAAAGTGATACCGACGGCAAGGTCTATTACGGCGGCAGCGGATTCCCCGAGGCCGACCGCAGCGGCATGACGGCCTACATGGGGCACATGCTTGGCACGCAGAAAATGAGCGTGTACGACTTCAACCTGTCGGGGCCGTACCAATTGTTCGGCCGCGAACACGAGATGATGTTCGGCTACGGCGAGGCGGAAAACCGCTCGACTTCGCCCTACGCCTTCAACGGCCCCCAAGCCGCCGACTACGGCAAGATCCGCGACTGGAAATACATGGGCGACATCGGCAAATTCGCTGACACGGTTACCGGCCTGCCGGGTGCGCGCGGCATCACTCGACAAAAGGCCGGTTACCTCGCGACCCGCCTGAGCCTGACCGATGAGCTGCATGCCGTCATCGGCAGCCGCTATGGCAGTTGGGACGAATCCAGCACCGATTACTACTATGACGCGCAGCAAAAACTGACCAGCACCGATGCCACCCATCAGCGTCAGAACGATATCTGGACGCCCTACGCCGGCCTGCTTTATGACCTGACGCCGGAGTACACGGCTTACGTGAGCTACACCGATATTTTCAAACCGCAGAGTAAACGCGACAGCAACCGCAATTACCTCGACCCCGTGGTTGGCAGCAACTACGAAGTCGGGCTCAAGGGCAGCCTGCTCGACGAACGCCTGAACCTGGCGACGGCAGTGTTCTGGAGCAAACAGGACAACGTCGCCGAGCGCGACAACTCGGTGCCCCCAGACCCGGTGAGTGGCGAGGAGTTTTTCAAGTCCGGCGGCAAGGGCAACAAGGTCAATGGCTTCGAGGCCGAAGTGTCCGGCGAAATCCTCAATGGCTGGAACATGACCGCCGGCTACACCTACACCCATTCCGTCGACGGTGAAAAACAGCGCAGCAACACCGCTCAACCGCTGAACATGCTGCGGCTGTCCACGGCCTATCGCTTGCCGGGCAACTGGCACGCACTGACTGTCGGTGGCGCGGTGAACTGGCAGAGCGACGTCTATGGCGCGGCCAACCGCCCGGTCGGGCGCGGCGCCAACGGCCGGATCATCACCGAACCGGCGCGGATCAATCAGCAGGCCTACAGCGTGGTCAAGCTGATGTCACGTTATGAATTCGACAAGCACCTGTCGGCATCGCTGAACGTCGATAACCTGTTCGACAAGAAGTATTACGACAACGTCGGTTTCTACAACGGCGTGTACTGGGGCGACCCACGCACGGTGACGCTGAGCCTGGACTGGAAGCTCTGACCCATCCAATCAAACCAAACCCTGTGGGGAGGGGATTCATCCACGATGGGTCGCGAAGCGGCCCCACGCTCGAGGTGACGCGCAATGCGTCACCCAATCCCTCACCACCGCTGTTAACCCCGAGTTAATGCCGCGCCGGGACACTGTGCCCCGAGATCTGCTTCATGGACGAACGGCTCCCACGTTTTTCCGTAGGAGGCACCATGAAAACCACCACCGCCATTTTTGCCGGGCTACTCGCCTTCGGTTCCGCCAGCGCCTTTGCCGAGGGCGGCGCCGAACGCATGCGGCATTACTACGACAACTTCCCGGTCCACCCCGCGCCAAGCGAACAACCGACCGACAGCAAAGCAGCGGAACTGCAGGTTCCGGACGATCAGACCGCGCAAGTCACCGAGTCTTATCGCAACTGATTCAACGAGCAACCGATGGACCTCCGATGGCTCCGCTCTGGCCTCGGAGACGACAGTTGGGCGCCCTGTGTGGGGCGCCTTTTTTTTATGCCTGCAGATCCTTGATCCAGAACAGCATGCGGCCATGTTCCGGGTCGAACATGCCAGGGGCGAAACCGAACTTTTGATAGGCGTTCTGCGCCACCGCATTGCCTTCGAGCACTTCCAGGGTGATCTTGCAGCAGCCGCGCTGGCGGGAAATCTCCTCGACCTTGCGCAGCATTTTCTGGCTCAGCCCGAGGCCGCGAAATTTCGAAATCACCGCCACGTCATGAACATTGACCAGCGGTTTGCAGGCAAACGTCGAGAACCCTTCAAAGCAGTTCACCAGCCCTGCCGGCTCACCACCGACAAACGCCAGCACGCTGAACGCGTGGGGCCGGCGGGCGAGCTCTTCAGGTAGACGACGCAGCAGCTCGGGGGGCTATCGGCTGACCGCCGCCCATCGGATCTTCTGCGTAGTGATTGAGCACAATGCCGATAGCTTCGGCGTGCAGCGGATTGGTGTAGCTGGCTTGCAGCACAAGTATTTCTGCGGAATCCATTTCCATCCCCGATCAAAGCCCCGGCGTGCAAGGTGCGCACCTGAAAGGCTGCTCGACCTTAACGCGAGGCTGCCGTGGGCCACAACCCGAGGAACGCTGATAGCAAACGCCTGCAGGAGCTGCCGCAGGCTGCGATCTTTTGATTTTCCAGCGTCAGCGCCCCCCAGATCAGCTCCTCGGTCCAACCCAGTTCGGCAAAATCCTGAGCACGCAAGTCGCTCTCGCCAGCGCAGAAAAAACTCATCCAGTTGCGGCGGATTCACCGAGGTCGCGCTGAGCATCGCATGCACTTGCCCACGATGATGGATCTGATGCTCGAACAGGTGCGAAAGCATGCGCAGGCGACTGTCGTGCTGCGGCGTTTCCCGGGCGATGGTGACGATCCGCCCCAGATCGGCATCGCGCAGTTGCTCACAATAAGCGATCAACCGACGGTCCACGTGCGCCTGCTCTTCACGCAGCGCAGAGGCCTCGGTAAACGGCTCGTCACGTTCGAAAAACACATAGCAGTCGGGATGCGGCTCGTCACCGCGCAACTCGCGTTCCAGCGCGTCGACGTAGAACCAGTCGCACGTCAGGATGTGATTGAGCGTGAGGCGGATGCTCGGAAAAAAACTCACCCGTGGCGCTGCCAGAGCCTCAGCGTCGAGTTGGGCCCAGGCGTTGCCCAAGCGATGATTGGCCCACGCGTTCTGGTAGGCCATGGTCAATAAATGATGCGACAGCGGTTGGCTCATGTTCGCGCCCTCTGCGCTCAGGATTCGGCAAAACGCTGCAACTGCATCTCCTGCAATCGGCTGAGGGTGCGCCGGAACGGAAATTCCAGATAACCCTCGGTGTACAGCGCGTCCATCGGCACCTGCGCCTCAATGTACAGCGGGACTTTACGGTCGTAGCACTCGTCGACCAAGGCGATGAAGCGACGCACGCCGTCGTCGTGCACCGACAGTTGCGGCAGTTCGCGGTCGCCGGCCACCACCTGCGCCGAGCCATCCTCGGTACCGCGAGCGATACGCCCTTCGCGCTTCTGCGCGCTGAGGTTCGGCACGTCGCTCAACAGAATAGACCGATAGCGGTCGCACAGCGCGATGAAGTCCATCGCGGCGAACGGTTGTTCGCAGAGATCGGTATAGCGGCACCAGAGCACCGATTCGCTGGCCTGCACCACGTTCAACAGGCGATGGCCGACGGGCACTGGCTCGTTGCTGGCGGGCTGCCCGGCGTTGAGCGACTGGAAGACCTGCTGCAGCGCGCTGTCCTGCCCCTGCGCAACGACAAAATACCGCTGCAGACCCGCACCCGGATGCAGGCGATGATCCTCGGCGCCATTCACCGCCACCACCTGCATGTGCGCCTTGATCGCGGCAATCGCCGGGACAAACCGGTCACGGTTGAAGCCGTCGGCATACAGCTCATCCGGCGGCAAGTTGGAGGTGCAGACCACCACCACGCCTTCGTCGAACATCACCTGAAACAGCCGACCAAGGATGATCGCGTCGCCGATGTCGTTGACGAACAGCTCATCGAAACACAGCACCCGCACTTGCGCCGCCAGCTCCTTGGCCAGCGCTCGCAGCGGATCGGCGATCCCGGTCAACTGGAACGAGCGCTGGTGCACCCAGCCCATGAAATGATGAAAGTGCTGCCGTCGGGCCGGCACCCGCAGGCTCTGATAGAACTGATCCATCAACCAGGTCTTGCCGCGCCCGACCGGGCCCCACAAATACACGCCGGCGACCGAACGGGCACCGGCATGCAAGGCTTCATGGCATTTTTGCAGCGCCCAGACCGCATGTTCCTGGGCTTCATCCTGGATGAAGCCCTTGTGCTTGATCGCGTGTTGCCAGGCGCTTAGAGGAGAGTCGAAAGTCATGCGCGGCAGTATATATCCCTGCAGGAGCTGTCGAGTGCAACGAGGCTGCGATCTTTTTTAGTTTGTTTTTAAAGATCAAAAGATCGCAGCCCTTCGGCAGCTCCTACAGGGATTTTCGGTATTCAGGTAGATAAGTGTTGCGCCAGCAACGGCAGCAGTTGTTCGCATGACGCCTCGATCTTCAGATCCAACAGATCATCGGCGCGGGTCTTGCCCAGATTGATCGCCAGCAACGGCTTGCCGCGATCGGCGATCACCCGGCACAGACGGAACGCCGAATACGCCATCAACGACGAACCCACCACCAGCAAACCCTCGGCTTTTTCCGCTGCGGCCATGGCCCGCGCCGCCGTCGGCTGCGCCACGTTCTCGCCAAAGAACACCACGTCCGGCTTCATCCGCTCCCCGTCGCAATACGGGCATTGCGGCGTCTGAAAGCGCGCCTCGAAGGCCGGATCGAGCAGGGTATCGCCGTCCGGCGCCTGCACCGCATCGACCCCGGCCAGATACGGATTCTGCTCGACCATGCGTTGCTGAATCTCATCGCGCGCACTGCGTTGGCCGCAATCCAGGCACAGCACCCGGTGCAGGCTGCCGTGCAATTCGATCACATCCTGACTGCCGGCCTGATCATGCAGGGTGTCGACGTTCTGTGTGATCAAGGCGCTGATCCGTCCCTGGCGCTGCAAATCCGCCAGTGCCGTATGCGCCGCGTTGGGTTGCGCCTGACGCACCCGGGGCCAGCCAAGCATGGCTCGCGCCCAATAGCGGCGGCGGGATTCGGGAGCGGCGAGAAATTCCTGATACATCATCGGTTGCCGGCCCCGGCGCACACCTTCGTTATCGCGGTAATCCGGAATGCCCGATGGCGTGCTGATGCCGGCGCCGGTCAGCACCAGAAAATCGCCATCGGCCATGGCCTGGCACAGGGTGTTGAAGTGTTCGCGGATCGGGCTGTCGAGCATGCGCAGCACTCCGGGGAGGACGGTGCTCGCAGGTTAGCATTAACCGTGTGGCGAGGGAGCTTGCTCCCGCTGGATTGCAAGGCAAGCCCAAGAACAGGCCTGCTGCGCAGTCCAGCGGGAGCAAGCTCCTTCGCCACAGGTGATAGCGGTGAATTATTTGCGCGCCTCCAGAATCAGATTGAACGGCGTCTGCGTCGCCCGGCGGAAGTGCTTGAACCCGGCCTCGGTAAACACTTTACGCAAGCGCACTTCACCCGCCTGCGCGCCGAGCCCCAGGCCGACCTCCTGGGACAGCGAATTCGGCGTGCAGATAAAGGTCGAGGCCGCATAAAACAGGCGTCCGACCGGGTTGATATTGTCGTCCAGCGTATCGTTGGCAAATGGCTCGACCAACAGCACCGTGCCGTCGTCCTTTAATGATTTGAACGCATGCTGCGCAGCGCCGACCGGGTCGCCCATGTCGTGCAGGCAGTCGAAATAGCAGATCAGGTCATAGCCGTCACCGGGATAGCTTTTGGCGGTGCTCTGGAAGAATTCTGCCCGGCTGCTGACACCGCCTTCTTCGGCGCGCTGGGTGGCGACGGTGATTGACGGCGCGTGATAATCGAAACCGACAAAGTGCGATTTGGGAAACGCTTGGGCCATGATCACCGTTGAAGCGCCGTGGCCGCAGCCGATGTCGGCGACTTTGGCGCCTTTTTCCAGTTTGGCCACCACGCCGTCCAGCGCCGGCAGCCATTCCGCGATCAAGTGCCCCTTATAGCCGGGGCGGAAGAAGCGCTCCGTACCGCTGAACATGCACGGGTGGTGATCGCCCCAGGGCAGGGCGCCGTTGCCGCGCATGGCTTTGACCAGTTTGTCCTTGTCGTGGAAAAACGAGGCCACCACGCCGAGTCCGCCGGCGACGTACACCGGTGAGTCTTCGACGGCGAGTGCCAGCGCCTGTTCTTCTGGCAGACGGAACTGGCCATCGTGATGCTCCATGTAGCCGGACGCGGCGTGCGCGCTGAGCCATTCGCGCACCAGTCGGGGATTGCAGGTGGTTTTTTTCAGCGAGGGCTTGCGGGGTGATCGGCTGACTGTCGGCCATTGCCCGATACAGCCCGAGTTCTTCGCCAACGATGACGTTCGCCAGCATTGCGGCGCCGCCCATGTCGTTGACCAGTTTGCCCATGAATGCGTTGAGTCTTGATTCGTCCATCACGAGTGCTCCTGATACAGGATCACCGTCCGGTGGCAAAACGTTGTCGAGGCATGGGCCGCAGGGCGGTGGTCACAGAAGTGGGCAGGGCACAGCTGACGTCGTCCTGCATTCCCCCTCGACTGGGTAATGAATCAGTCTAGCCGGGCCGGGTGAACCTTGCAGGCTGTGTGAGCCTGCAATTCCGATGAGGGATCTGTGCGGGGGTCAGCGCAG